>NZ_JASJFE010000780.1:0-3422 GCF_030067735.1 Microcystis sp. M53598_WE2
ATTTTCCCACCCCGAATTTTACATAGAGAATAATTGCCAAAACCAATAAAAATAGAAAGCCAATAATTAATAAATAGTCTTTATTGGTTAAGATTGATTCCTGTAAAAATGTGCGATTAGGATCACCAGAGAAAGCTTTAGCTTGTAGAACTACCTCTAATTTTTGCGATTTAGCCATAGCGTTTAAAATTAAAGGTACAGCGATAGAAGCGTAAATTTTTCCTTTTTGTAACCAACCCATTTTTTCTATTGCTAATCCTCGTAATCTTTGAGCAGAAATAATCGATCGGGATTCTTCTACTAGGAGAGGAAATAAGCGCAGGGTAGAGGAAAAAATAAAGACTATTTTGTAAGGAATTCTGGCTTTAGTTAAACTCACCATCATCTGATTTATATCAGTGGTAAAAATAGCGAGGGGAATAATTAAAACCATGGTGAGAGTTTTAAAGATCACATTTAAACCGTAGAGGGTTCCCTCGACAGTCATTTGAGTAGAACCGACAGTTAATAAGGGAGTTAATTCAGTTTTTCCCGTTAAAGCTTTTACCTGTTCTACATTAAAAAATCCCATGGTAATTAATAAGAATAGATAAAAAGGAGCCATGAATTTTAAAATGGTGAGGAGATAAGACCATTTTACCCCAGCCCAGAGACAAGCTAAAGCGACAATAAGAGTTAGCAAACCGCCAGCGAGGGGACTTTCCCAAGTAAAAGCGATGAGAGTAACCACGATCATCATGGTTAATTTTGTCCGAAAATCTAGGCGAGTAAAAGGAGAATCTCGATCGACGGTTTGCCAGTTAAATGATTGCATAATTAGGAAAAAAGTTAGTAAGTAGCTAGGTGTTAAAAACTGTCAGATGCCCCCCTTATTAAGGGGGATCCCCCCGCCTATCGGCACCCCCCTTATCAAGGGGGGCAGGGGGGATCGGCACACCCCTTATTAAGGGGGGATTAAGGGGGGATATATCTTCAATTTAATTATAACTTTAAGGGAATGAGAACGTAGGTTGGGTTGAAGCATGAAACCCAACGCCCGATTATGTTACGCTACCGCTAACCCATCCTACAAATAATTGTGCCTCCCTACTTACTTAAGGGAATGAGTTAATTACCCATCCCCATCAATCCCCTAGGAAGGGTTAGCAATTCTGTTCATTTGCTCTTGAATTTCGGGGTTATAAATCTGGAGATAATTCCAATAATTACCAAACACCGATTCTATATAACCCTTAGTTTCTCTAAAGGGAATATTCTCAACAAATTCATCGGGATCGCTAAAATCAAAACGCTGTCTCCATTTGGAAACTGCCCCAGGTCCGGCGTTATAACTAGCCACAGCAAAAAGTGAATTTCCTGCGAATTTACCGTGGGTATAATCGAGATACCATGTCCCCATCATAATGTTATCTTCGGGATTAGTTAAAGAATAACTTTTATTGCCAGTATTACCCGCGATATATTTACCCGTATCGGGCATAATTTGCATTAATCCCACTGCCCCCACAGGAGAACGAATTTCTTTTTCAAAGCGGGATTCTTGCCGGATTAAAGCCGTCACTAGCAGGGGATTTAATTGTCTATCTTTTGACCATTGCAGGATGGTATCGTAGTAGGGGAAAGGGAATAAAGCGTGCCAGTATTTATCATTTTGTCGCAGGAGTTTCCAGGCTTTCTTTTCCTCCGGGGTATCTCTTTCTCGCAAGCGCCAAATCAGGTTAATTCCTTCTAAATTTTGATTGCGAGAGAGTTTATAGACACCGAGGTTAAATTGTTCGTCAACGGTTAAATTCCAAGGATCGACAATTTCTGCTTGCCAGAGATTCCAAGCGTCCGTATCTTCACCAATTCGATATAATTCCTTGAAAGCTTCCGAACCAGCGGGGGGATCGTTACGAGTGGCGGGTTTGACGGTGGTAGGATTATAGGAGCGGACAGTGGTAAAATCCCCCACGTCCCAACCTAATAAAACCGCCGAGCGCCAAGCATAATAGGAATGGGGATGACGAGAAATAGTGTAGGTAAAAGCTTGTTTTGCTTCTTGGTTTTTGCCGAGTTTTTGCGCCCATTTTCCCACCCAAAAGGCTGCTTTCGGGGCAGTTTGACTATCGGAATTATTAACCGCAATTGGCTGCGCCCACTGCCACGCCTTGGCGTAATCACCGGATTTAGCGGCTCTTTGGGCCATTAACCAGCGATAATCGGCGGCTTCGTCGGATTTTGGGTATTTATTTAATAAAGTTTGCCATGTTTGACTAGCGGCCTGGGCATTAGTTGAGTTGAGTAATTTGGCTTTCGCTTCCAAAGCTTCCGGGGCGCGATCGGGAAATTGCTTGACAATGCGATCGAGATATGCTATGGCATCGCGGTTAGGAGAAATTTGGGCGAGTCGCAGTAATCCCAAACCGGTTTCTGAGGCCTGGGGATAGGTTTTAATTAATTTTTGGTAAGCGCTGCGAGCTTCTGGCAGTTTTTTGGCAATTTGTAGCCCGCGGGCGTAACGATAGGCTTGTTCGGGGCTAGGAGTGGCTTTAGCGTAGGCTTTATAGGCTTTTTCGTACAATCCCGACTGCCAATAACCTGCCCCAATCATTGCCCAATCCGCCGGAGTTAACTGCTCGGCGTAGTCTTTCACCAAACGATCGCGGGCCTGATTGAGGGTAGGATCAAAAGGATTAGCCTTGGCTAACTGCAACCATAAGGGAAATTGATCGGGATTTTCTTGAAGACGTTGGCGAATTAAAGCCAAAGTACGCGGGTGTCGGGGGTATTCCTTGAGCAATTTTTCATGATAACTGGGGTCGTATTTGCCCAAAGAGTAGTAAGCTTCGGCCACTACGGGCGATTGGGGATAGGTTTCCAGTAATTTTTGCCAAATTTCTTGCGCTTTTTCACTATCGTTGCTTAATTCGTGGGCGCGTCCCTGTTTGAGGAGAATCTGGGGAGCGAGGACAGGATATTGTTTTTCTAAGCCTTCTAATTGTTTTAAAGCCGGACCCCCTTCATATTTTCTCAATAAATCCATGGCCAGGAGATAGCGGGCGCGACTACGATCTAAAGAGGGCGCGTTGGCATCGGCAACATCTTTTAACTTGACATCTCGCTCGGTTTGTGGTAAAGAAGCGCTATCAACCACGGCAGAGGGTTGGTTAGGATCTTGGCTAGGAAGCGACGCACTATTGCGATCGAGCCAAGCGAGAATTTTCGGGTGAAAGAGAAAGAGACTGGTGAGAGTAAAAAGCGCAACCCCAGAACCTAGTCCAAGAATGAGCGGGGTGTGAGGGGGGAATTTCTTAAACATTACCTTATTCAAGACAGTAACTCAACATACATTATCAGTGATCGTGGTGACAGGTTGTTTGTTTCAATCAGGTTGGGGAAGTGGGGAAGTGGGGAAGTGGGAAGTGGGGAAGTGGGGTGTG
>NZ_JASJFE010000748.1:0-1145 GCF_030067735.1 Microcystis sp. M53598_WE2
TAGGAAGAAAAAGATTCAGCAACATCATGTAGCAATTGTTGAGCGCAACATGACCGCATGGCTCGAAAATGAGGGTTATTTTTCAACTGAGAATCAAGGTCATATTTACCGATATATCGCCCTGCCTTAAAAAGCATTTGCCGACAATAATAAATACCACAATTAGCCAGCTTGTTAGCTTCTTCACAGACAAACTCTAAGACAGCCCTTATCTCGCTGTCTGTATGGATGAGAACTTCTTGAACTCCGTACATCTTGACTTACCTCCTGTATAGAGGATATGTTGGAAATACACTATTTGTCAAGGGTAGATGGAAGATTATAGAAGAAATCCTCATTCGGTAACACTACTTAACTATCACTTTGTCTGGTGTCCAAAACGGAGAAAAGCGGTATTAAAAGGGGACATTAAGTTAAGAGCGCAGTCGATTATTTTTGACCTGTGCAAAGAAAATAACTGGAGGTTGGTCGCAACGCGCTCGCTACGCGAGAACGCGCTCGCTACGCGAGAACGCATTAGAAATAATGCCAGATCATATTCATTTATTTTTGGAATCAGACCCTAGTTATTCCCCGACCACAATAATTAAAAGAATCAAAGGGAGACTATACTTTAGACGTTCATAATCTGAGATTTATTAAACTTCTGAAATCGGAGAGTCAGCAAGGAATACAGTTCTTTTTTATGTTTCAGATGGGCATCATTCAGACATTCATAAATGGCTGAAGAAAAGTCAGAAAAGTTTTCATAATATTTACCATATAAACATTTCTTTTTGACAAATTTCCACAGCCTTTCAATTAAATTTAGATTAGGCGAATAAGACGGTAGATAGAGTAGCTCTATTGACAAAGAAAGAGCCAATTTTTTAACAATTTTACATTTCTGATAGCGGGCATTATCTAATACGAGAGTGATGGGAATCATTAGTCCTAAAGCAGCTATTTTTGACCGGAGTTCACAGACTTGAGTTGCTGTAATATAAGTGTCATTCGTAACCAGAATAACTTCATGAGTTATTGCATTTAATGCTCCTAAAACATTGAAGCGTTTACGCCCGCTCGGTGACTTAACAAAAAGTCTCTCAAAACACCAAACAAAACCGAGAAATGCTCCCATGACGAAGTGAGCGGCATCAACAAAA
>NZ_JASJFE010000451.1:0-5050 GCF_030067735.1 Microcystis sp. M53598_WE2
AATTAAGTTTGTTTGATCTGCCGGTCATCACCGTCCGGCCCCGGCGGTGAGGATGTCAACAGGACCTTTTGAGGAGAGAAAAGTTATGGCTGAGTCAAAAAGCTGGGATTTTCAGAGATTTTGGCAAACTCTAGACTATTTTGATAGTATTCCCCTGTGGAGTTGTCTGCAAAAGCTGCTCGGTTTCGGGGAAGATAAAAAAAATCAGCTAACAAATGAGCAAGGGATGAAGACCATTTTAGTCATTGGTGGGGAAAATGCGATCGGTAGAAAAGTAATCACCCAACTACAGCAGCAAAACTATCAAATCCGCGCTTTAGTCGATAATATCGAGTCTGCACGTCAATTATTGGCTGAAAATGTCGATTTATTTGCTCTGCAAACCCCGCAATTATTCACAGGGATTGAGAGAATTATCTACTGTCAAGGGGAGAATAACCGCCATAGTTTAGCTAATTTACTCGATTTATTGAAAAATGCTGGGATAACCGCCGAAAAAACCCTCTTTGACTTTAGCAATCCCAGCAGTGATATAAAAGAAATCTGGGGTGCGGTGGATGATGTGGTAATGGGAGGAGTGAGTGAGAGTCAGATAACCCTAACCGGAGGACGAGCGCTCTTTTCCGGTATCGTTAGAACCGAAAATAACGGTGGTTTTGCCTCAGTTCGTACCAGAAACCTGAATCCTCCCCTAAATTTATCTAACTACGAGGGAATAGAATTACAGGTACAAGGGGACGGAAAACGCTATAAATTAATTCTGCGCTGTGAAGGACGTTGGGATGGCATCGGTTACTGTTATTCTTTTGATACACTTGATCGCACCTGGCAAACGATTTCTATTCCTTTTGGCGATTTAATCCCGGTGGTGCGGGCCAAAACGATGAGAGAGGCAGCACCCTTTGATAGCAGTAGCGTCTATGCTTTGCAGTTAATGCAGAGTAAATTCGAGTACGATGGGGCCATAAATCCCCGTTTCTCCCCGGGGTTATTTGCTTTAGAAATTGTCACAATTAAAGCCTACGGGGGCAAAAACCGCTTAATTATCGTTAAAGAAGGAGAAATCGCCGAAAAAAGCCTTTTAGATGCCAGTGGTTATCCCTACGAAGCGATCGATTCTGCCCAGATTTTCGCTAAACTTAATTAATTTAAATAAGCTTGCATCTCAAGTTAAACTACAGAACATCGGGTTAAGATCATGACTATCGGGAGCATAATTAAGGAGGTATGTTCATGAGTGAACAGAATCCCTACGAACAACTTGGGGTTACTGAAGAATCCTCTTTTGAAGAAATTCAAGAGGCCAAACAAAGACTGGTGCAACAGTATCAAAATGATAGCAAAATTGTCGAATTGATCGAGGCGGCCTACGATTCCGTCCTCATGGATCGACTGCGGATGCGACAGGAGGGTAGAATTAAAGTTCCCGATCGCATTCGTTTTCCTGAACGTCTGACGATTCCGGTGGAAAGTAAACCGGTGACTAGCAGCAAATCTCCTAACTGGTGGCGAAGCTTAATCGATACACCTTCTGCACGGGATATCGGTGTACCAGCAGTGATTTACGCTTGTTTAGGAGCAATAACGCTGTTAGTTCCCGATCCCAGTGGCTCCCTTTTACCGCTGCTCTTAGCTTTTGGCGTTTTCGTTAATATCTATTTTTTCAACCGCAAGGAAAAACGTTTTGGCCGCGCCTTACTATTCACTCTCGCTGGTTTAGTGCTAGGAGTCGCTCTGGGAGCGGGATTAGCCAGTTTAGCGGCCAAGGCTGATTTGCATATCTTCGGCGATCGCCAAATTTATGCGCTCGTCACTTTTCTGATCTTTTGGGTGATTAGTAGTTTTTTCCGTTAACCAATCGCTCGTAGGGAGCCTAAGATCACGTCCACTGCTTCCCCAAGGTTATTGACGATATAATCAGGCTCGTAGCTCTCTAAACGGGAACGGCTGCGAATCCCCGATAATACGCCAATAACCTTAATATTTTGGCTTTTAGCGGCGGCAATATCCGCTTCCGTATCCCCCACCATCCAAGTATCGGCAGCCGCCGGCAGTTCTTTAGCGGCCTTAGCCATAAGCAGGGTTTTGTCGCGCACGTCGTTGGTTTTGGTGTAATTGTTATTTAGACAATAACGACGATTAGCGGCGAAAAAACGACCGATATCGTGGCGATTAAAGGCATGATCTAGCTCGGATACCCGCCGCATCGTCATCACGACTAAATCGATCTTTAACTCTTGGATTTTCTGGAGAGTTTCCAAAGAACCAACCACCGGGCGATCGTGGACAAGATAGGGTAAAGTATGGACAGTTTGACGACGAAGATGGGCAAATTTACGCGCTTGATCTTCATCTAATCCTGACATTTCCCCGATACGCTTCTCAGAAACCTGATCCCGTTTTAACTGCCAGAATTCCGCTTTCGATAATTCCCCGATAATTTGACCTTTATAGGCGGTTTTCTGTAAACAGTCTTGATAAACTTGGTAATATCGCTCCGATACGTCCATTATCGGGCCGTCAAAGTCGCTAATTAGTCTCAACATCGTTCTAATACTTCTCGCTTTATTAATTTTTATATACAAGTTACCCTAGAGTCTTGACAATGACAAGAGTTTTGTCGGGAAAAAGATTAGGGACCAGGGAAGTGGGGAGGTGGGGAGGTGGGGAGGTGGGGAGGTGGGGAAGTGGGGAGGTGGGGAAGTGGGGGAATTTCAACTAAAACCCTAAAACCCTAAAACCCCAACCCCTCACTGATTACTGATGCTTCCCCTTCCCTAGTCTGGACGGTTAGCTTAAAATAAATGTAAGGATATGTAAACTTTCGTAACTATCTCGCCAATTGGCTAACCAATGATCCCAACAACTTCTTTATTCGCACCCGTTGACGATGATCTCCGTCTTTTGACCAATAACTTAAAAAACCTCGTCGGCGCTCGTCATCCCATTTTAGCGGCGGCAGCAGAACATTTGTTCGAGGCCGGTGGTAAACGCGTTCGACCGGCGATCGTGTTGTTAGTGTCTCGCGCCACTATGTTAGACCGGGATATCACTCCCCGTCATCGTCGATTAGCGGAAATCACGGAGATGATCCACACTGCCAGTCTCGTCCATGATGATGTGGTAGATGAGGCAGAATTGCGGCGCGGTGTTCCCACCGTTAACAGTTTATTTGACAATCGCGTGGCGGTTTTAGCGGGGGATTTTCTTTTCGCTCAATCCTCTTGGTATCTAGCAAATTTAGATAATTTAGAAGTGGTAAAATTGCTCTCAGAAGTGATTCGCGATTTTGCTGAAGGGGAAATTCAACAGGGAATTAATCGCTTTGATACCAGTATCTCCTTGGCAGCTTATCTAGAAAAAAGTTACTACAAAACTGCTTCTTTAATTGCCAACAGTGCCAAAGCGGCCGGGGTATTAAGCGAGCAATCGGCTGAAGTTAATCATCATTTATATAATTATGGTCGCGATTTAGGATTAGCTTTTCAAATCGTCGATGATATTCTCGATTTTACCTCCCCTACGGAAGTATTAGGAAAACCCTCTGGCTCCGATTTGATCAGTGGTAATATCACTGCTCCCGCTCTCTTTGCCATGGAGGAAAATCCCTATATAGAAGTGTTAATCGAGCGGGAATTCAGTCAGGAAGGAGACATCGAAAAAGCTCTTGATTTTATTCACTCTAGCCAAGGTATTCCTCGCTCAAAAGAATTAGCCGATCAATACGGTCAAAGTGCCTTAAAACACCTTGAATGTTTAGCTTCTTCTCCCTCAAAAGATGTGTTAATCGAGCTAGTAGATTACGTTTTGAGCCGAATTTATTAGGGAATAATAGTTCTCGCCGTCGCAATAGTCCAAGCATCGACTAATAATAAAAATAGGGTGAGAATAAAAAGAATTCCATACATCCAAGGCTGAGAAAGGGGGCGAATATCAGTCATATCCAAGTTAGTTTTTTCTGCGATTATTTTGACCATGCGATTAAATCCCGCTACTCGCATCGGCAATAAATAGGCTTTTTCTGAGGAGCGATCAAGGAAATAATAAACTAAACCACCCTGTCCTGTACTGCGACATTTAAGTTCTTTTATATCTGTCCAATTTAACCACCAACCAGAGCGAAGAAAAGCAGGAAACCATTGGGGATAGGTAACTTGTATCCCTGTTTCTGATAAAATGACTCTTTCACTTAAAGCTCCGTATAAAGCGATTAATCCTAAGCTAATTCCTACCCAGAGAAAATTGGGATTAACAGGGGAATTAGTGACTTTTGCTAAAAAGGGTAAAGGGATGGTTAACGCCACATATAAACTTAATAAAGTTACCCGAATTATTGGTGATATCCGAAAAGTTATTGTCTCGTTCATTTGATAACCTTAATCAGTAAACAGTAAACAGTGAAAAGAAGGCTCCGAACTTGCCACTTAATACTTTAACACTTTAATACTTAATACTGCTCACTGATAACTCAAAACTGATAACTGATAACTGATAACTGATAACTGATCACTGATAACTGATCACTGAGTCTCCTTGTCCCCAAAAACCATCGTATTTAGTAACTTCGATATCACCAAAAACTTTGACTTGACAAGCAAGACGACGGTTATTATCGGGGTTATGGGGAGGCAAAGAAAGGCGCGCTTTTTCCTGCCAATTGATAGCAGAAACTTCGCCAACAATTGCCACCGCACAGGTTCCACAGCTGCCGATGCCGCGACAATTGATTAACTTGGAACCGCCATTATACAAAGAAATGTCATGTTTTAATAATACGCGACGGAGATTTGCACCTCGATCGCAGGTGATTGTTTGACCGTAAACTGTTATTCTAGGCATTAGGGGCGTGATTTTAACTTGCTACAGTTATTAATTAATATTAACACTTATTGACTATTTCTATGAACAATGGTAAGCGCATTTGGGTCTATGACACTACTCTCCGGGATGGGGCCCAGCGAGAAGGTATTTCCCTCTCCCTAGAAGATAAAATTAAAATCGCCAGGGAATTAGATAGAATGGGTATTCCTTTTATCGAAGGCGGTTGGCC
>NZ_JASJFE010000492.1:0-6055 GCF_030067735.1 Microcystis sp. M53598_WE2
ACAAAGGCACTAGGAATCATATACTCTGGTAACTTAGCTTTCAGGAATTGCCGCAGTTCAGTAACATTAAGCGAATTTTCCTCCTTTTGGGTGGAAACAATCTCTACTTTGGGAATAATATAGGCGACTAAACGTTTCTGATTGGTCTCATCTTCTTGGGCAATAACAACAGCCGTTTTTACTGCATTGTGCTGACTAAGAACGGTTTCAATTTCTCCCAATTCAATGCGAAAACCCCGAATTTTTACTTGATTGTCAATGCGTCCTAAATATTCGATTTTACCATCGGGTAAATACCGACATAAATCTCCCGTTTTATATAATTTTGACGGCTCATTGCCCCCCTTATTAAGGGGCGTTGGGGGGATCACTTCATCCTTCTCAAAAGAATTAGGGATAAATTTCTCTTGAGTTAATTCTGGACGATTGAGATAACCCCTGGCTAACCCGACACCGCCAATATGTAATTCTCCAGCTACCCCCACAGGAACAGGTTGTAAGAAAGCATCGAGAATATAAACCTGAGTATTACTGATGGGTCGCCCAATGGGAATATTGGTTATAGTTGGTGAAGTAAATTCGGAGAGAGTCGTTGCAATGGTTGCTTCTGTTGGTCCGTAACCATTTAATAGTCGAGGAAGAGGGGAATATTGACCCGTAACTGTTTGCCATTGCTGGACTTTTGCCGGTTGAATGGCTTCCCCACCAATGACAATTAGTTTAATCTTTGAGAGAATTGGCAGGGTATCAGGGGTTAATTCAGAGGCTAATTGATGCCAATAAGCCGTAGGAATCCCCAAAACTGTTAATTGCCATTTTTGACAACATTGCCAAAAATCCTCACTAGAGCGCAACATCTCTTCTGTTCGCAATACCAAGGTCGCACCCGATAACAAACTAACAAAGATTTCTTGAACGGAAGCATCAAAGCAGATAGAAGAAAATTGCAGAATTTGATCCTCTGAGGTAATACCATACTCTAGAATAGTAGTCAGTATATAGTTGACTACTGAGCGATGTTCAATCATTACCCCTTTGGGTTGACCTGTGGAGCCAGAGGTGTAGATAATATAGGCTAAATTGTGCTGATCAACTTCTACCAGAGGGCTAACTGTACTCTGTTTGGCGATTATTGACCAGTCTTGATCTAAACAGATAGTGTTCGGTATAAATTTGGGAAGTTGCTCAATAAATTTAGATTGCGTCAACACAATACTAAGTTGAGTATCTTCAATAAGATAGGTAATTCGCTCTTGGGGATAATTAATATCTAAAGGAACGTAAGCTCCCCCAGCTTTAAGTATTCCCAGTATTCCGATAATCATGTCTAGGGAACGTTCAACAAAAATCCCGACTAAACTATCGGATTTTACCCCTAAAGATTGTAGGTAATGGGCTAACTGATTAGCCTTACAGTTTAACTCCTCGTAGGTTAAAAATTCATCTTCTAATTTAACAGCGATCGCCTGTGGATTCTGTTTTACTTGTTGTTCAAACAACTGATGCAGACACAAATCATTTTTGTAGTCAATTTCAGTCTGATTCCAATCAAATAATAACTGATTGCGCTCACTTTCTGTCAGTAATGGTAATTGGCTAACGGTTTGTTCTGGATTAGCAATAATCCCAGTTAATAGGTTAACAAAATGCCCTGATAATCGCTCAATTGTACTTTTGTCAAACAGATCTGTATTATATTCCCAAATCGCAGTTAATCCGGCTTCTTTTACCTGTATAGATAAACTTAAATCGAACTTAGATGTCTTAAATTCTAAAGGCTGACGAGTGGCTTTTATTCCTTCTAAATCTATACTATCTACAATTTCATTATCTAAACCAAACATCACCTGAAATAAAGGAGTATAACTCATATTTCTTTCAGGTTGTAGGGACTCTACTAACATCTCAAAAGGTAAATCTTGATGGTCGTAAGCATCCGTTGCTGTCTCTCGTACCTGTTTTAATAACTCGCTAAAACTGGGATTTCCTGCTAAATCTGTTCTTAAGACTAAGGTATTGACAAAAAAGCCGATTAACCCAGCTAATTCACTACGAGTACGGTTAGCGATGGGAGTACCGACTAAAATGTCTGTTTGTCCTGTGTAACGATAGAGTAGAGTCTGAAATGCGGTCAGGAGGGTCATAAATAAGGTGACACCTTTTTCCCGACTCAGCTTATTTAACCCTTGACTAAGTTCTGGAGAAAGGATACATTTTATCCGATCTCCCTGAAAACTTTGTTGTAGAGGACGGGGATAATCCGTAGGTAGATGTAATAAAGCGGGTGCTGCTGCTAACTGTTTTTGCCAGTAATTTAACTGATTTTGTCGGATTTCTCCCTGTAAATATTCCCTTTGCCAAATTGCAAAATCTGCGTACTGGATTGGTAACTCTTGTAAAAGAGGTTCTAAACCTTTAGTATAGGCATTATAAAGGGTTGTCAATTCCTCAATAAATACCCCCATTGACCAACCATCAGAGACAATATGGTGCAGACAAATCAGCAAAAAATGTTCTGTGTCTGATAACTTGAGTAGGGTGGCTCTAATTAGGGAGTCATTGGCTAAATCAAAAGGTTGATGGCTGTGAATTTCTAGCCATTTTTTTATTTCCTGCTCTTCTCGATATTTTGGGCTGTCTTTCCCATTGACAAGCGTTAATTGCCAATTACTTTCTGGTTTGATTATTTGTACAGGATTTCCCTCAATAGTGGCGAAATTTGTGCGGAGGGACTCATGGCGCTGAATAATTTCTTGTAGGCTTTTTTCGAGGACATCTACCTGGAGATTTCCTGCTAAATGCAAGGCCAAGGAAATATTATAAAAGGGACTGTTTGGTTCTAATTGATCTAAGAACCATAAACGCTGTTGGGCATAAGATAGGGGTAATTCTTCAAAATTCATTTTCTTTTTCTTGGTAAAATTGCTGGAACGATGGTATCGGATTTTTGCTGTTTTAACTGTTCAATCCCTTGGGCTAATTCTGCTAGTGTGGCCGAGTTGAATAACTGACGTAGGGGAAGTTCAACTTTCAAGCGATCTCGGATCTGTGCTACTAATTTAGTGGCTAGTAGGGAATGTCCTCCCAGTTCAAAGAAGTTATCATTTATACCCACTTTCTCGACTTTTAGCACTTCTGACCAAACAGTTACTAATATATCCTCGATCGGGGTACGCGGAGCAACATATTTGTCTGATGGTTCACTACTAGATTCTGGTGGGGGTAAAGCTCGACTATCTATTTTTCCATTAGCAGTAAGGGGTAAGGCATCTAAAATAACGAAAGCATTAGGTATCATGTAACCAGGTAATTGAGCTTTCAGGAATTGCCGTATTTCGTTAATGGTAATCGTTTTTTCCGATTGTGGCACAATGTAGGCCACAAGACGCTTATCTCCTGTTGCATCATCCCTCACTATTACTACTGTTTCCCAAATCTGGGGATGAGATGCTAATAATGCTTCGATTTCCCCCAACTCAATCCGAAAACCCCGAATCTTAACCTGATTGTCAATGCGTCCTAAATATTCTAATTCTCCCTTGGGTAAATAACGGGCTAAATCTCCCGTTTTATATAATTTTGACGGCCCATTGCCCCTCTTATTAAGGGGGGTTGGGGGGATCACTTCATCCTTCTCAAAAGGACTAGAAATAAACCTTTCTTTGGTCAATTCAGGACGATTGAGATAACCTTTTGTTACTCCGGCACCCCCCACATACATCTCCCCGGGTACACCAACCGGTACAAGTTGTAAATGTTGGTCTAGTAAATACACCTGTAAGTCGGGAATGGGACGACCAATCACACTAGCTGTACTATCCAAGTCGTTCATACTTAATGGTCGATAGGTCACATGAACGGTAGTTTCTGTAATTCCGTACATATTAACTAATTGGGGGCATTGGTCGCCATGGCGCTGAAACCAAGGTTGTAAGCTGTTAATTTCTAAAGCTTCTCCTCCAAAAATAACTAAACGTAAGCTTAAATTTCCTAGATTTTCTTGTGATTCTTCAGCTTGAATTAACTGACGGAAAGCGGTAGGAGTTTGATTGAGAATTGTAACTTTTTCTTGACATAATAGCTGATAAAATGCTTCGGGAGAACGGGCCACTAAGTAGGGGACAACTACCAAGCGTCCACCATATAACAAAGCTCCCCACATTTCCCACACCGAAAAGTCAAAAGCGTAGGAATGAAATAGACTCCAGACATCTTGACTATTGAAATTATACCAAGCATCTGTAGCGGCAAATAATCGCACGACATTGGAGTGATTGACTAAAACGCCTTTCGGTTTCCCTGTGGAACCGGATGTATAGATAATATAGATTAAATTCTCTGGTTTTGCTACGCTTTCGGGGTTTGAGGTGATATTTTGAGCGATTTTTTCCCATTCTGTATCTAAACAGATAAGTTGTGCTTGATGTTCAGGAATAGACTTGACTAATTTTGCTTGAGTTACTAACACTTTTACCTGAGAGTCTTCTAACATGAAGCTCAGGCGTTCTTGGGGATAATCTGGGTCAAGAGGTACATAAGCACCACCTGCCTTGAGAATACCTAATAATCCCACCATCATCTCTAAGGACCGCTCAAGGGAAATACCGACTAAAGTATCAGCTTTTACGCCTAATTTCCGCAAATAATGAGCTAATTGATTAGCACGATTATTTAATTCTCGATAAGTTAAGGATTCATTTTCATAAGTTACTGCTACAGCATTAGGAGTCCGTTCAACTTGCTCCTCAAACAATTGATGAATACACTTATTAGCAGGGTAATCTACCTCAGTATTATTCCAGTTAATTAATAACTGTTGTTGTTCAACTTTAGTCAATAAAGGTAATTGAGAAATTCCCTCACTGGGATTAGTAATAATCCCCTCAAGCAAAGTCAAAAAATGACCGTTCATTCTTTCAATAGTCTCGCTATTAAATAGGTCAGTATTATATTCCCAAACCCCCATTAATCCCGTCTCTGTATTTTGCATTGATAGGGTTAAATCAAACTTAGCTATTTCAACTTCTAAGGGGAAAGAATCAATAGTTAAACCCGTTAACTCTATTTCAGATAAGGCAGTATTTTGAAGGACAAACATTACCTGAAATAGAGGAGTATGACTAAGATTTCTCTCTGTTTGTAAGGCTTCTACTAACATTTCAAAGGGTAAATCTTGATGAGCATAAGCACCTAAAGACATTTCTCTAACTCTCATCAATAATTCCTGAAAACTAGGATTTTCTGAACAGTCAGTCCGCATCACTAAAGTGTTCACAAAAAAGCCGATTAAACTCTCTATTTCACGACGGTTACGATTAGCTATAGGTGTGCCTATTAAGATGTCTGATTGTCCTGTATAACGATAAAGTAATACTCCATAAACTGCTAACAATGTCATAAACATTGTTACCCCTTGTTGCTGACTTAATTCTGTTAGCTTTTGGGTGAGTTCAAGGGATAGTTGAAACTCTTGATGTACCCCAGTAAATGTTTGGACTGCTGGACGAGGTTTATCTGTTGGTAAGGGTAAGAAAGTTGGTGCGTCTGCTAATTGTTTTTTCCAATAATTTAATTGGTTTTCTAAGACTTCTCCCTGTAGCCATTGTCTTTGCCAAAGGGTAAAATCTCCATACTGGATAGATAGGGGATTGAGCGGCGAAGATAATCCCTGAATATAGGCATTATAGAGGGCGGTTAGTTCCTGAATAAATACCCCCATTGACCAGCCATCACTGACAATGTGGTGCATACAGACTAATAAGAGATGTTCCGTTTCAGATAACACCACTAAAGTGATTCTGATTAAGGGTTCACCGGCTAAGTCAAAGGGTTGAATCGCTTGGTTTTGTGCTAACTCTTGGGACGCAATTACTTTTTCACTACCAGATAAATGCTGTAAATCCACAACCGTAACTGTCCAGGTTCGTGTTTGTATAACTTGGGTAGGGATACCATCAACGGTAATGAAGTTGGTGCGTAAAGCTTCGTGGCGATCACAAATTTCTTCTAAACTCTGGATTAAGATTTCTGAGTTCAGGTTTCCCTCTAAACGCAA
>NZ_JASJFE010001052.1:0-4958 GCF_030067735.1 Microcystis sp. M53598_WE2
ATCGGGGGCTAATTTTAGTAAAGCGGATCTGCGTGGCACTAATTTTCAAGGGGCTATTTTAGAGGGAACTAAATTTACTGAGGCTAGGGCAGGATTACTAAAGCGCGGTCGGCTACAATTAATTTTAATTTCTTGGTTAATAGCGGCTATCTGCGGCTGTCTGTGGGGATTAGCCGGTTATTATCTAGCTTTAATGCTGGTGACAGATGTAACCGAATTTAAAATCATTGGTGCGGTAATAATCACGTTTTTATCTCTAATTTACGGAATATTTTATCGTCAACGAGTTGGGGGATTGCCCTTAGTTTTATCCTTGATTTCTGGCCAAAAAATAAGTTTTATCCTAGCAATTTTTATCAGCTTAATTTTAACTTTATTGATAGTAATTATACTAGCTTTTCAAGGAGCATTAGCAGGGATAGGCGTGATAAATGTAATTTTTTCTATAGCTTTGATTGTTGGGGTTTGTGTTACTTTATTCACCGCTTATCTAGCCTGGTTATCCCTGGAAGAATCGAGAGAAACGATCACTAAATTCATGGCAATTGCTTTTTTAGCCAGTAAAGGTACAAATTTTTGCGGGGCAAATCTGCAAGAAGCCGATTTCACGGGAGCGCAGTTAAAAGCCACTGATTTAAGGGCAAAAGATTTAACTAGAACTCGATTTTATCTGGTATCGGGCATCGAGCGAGCGCGCTGGGAAAAGACAATTCTGGACGAAGTTGCGATGAGAAATCTTCTGGTTACTGGTCAAGGGGAAAATAAAGCTTATATTGGCTATAATTTTCGCGGACTGAATCTTTACGGGTTTAACTTCAAAAATGCCCACCTGACTAGGGCAAATTTCAGCGAGGCAAATTTAGCCTACGCTAATCTAGAAGGGGCAAATTTAGCCCATAGTAACGTGATGAGAGCCAATTTACAGGGAGCCACCTTGACGGGTGCTTGTATCGAAGCTTGGAAAATCGCCGAAAATACCAATTTAGAAGGGGTTGATTGTGATTATATCTATTTAGTCGAGTGCGATCGAGAGCGCCGTCCCAGGGAGGGAGAATTTGGGGAGGGGGAATTCCGGCAATTGGCCCTGGAGCAGCGAAAATTGTATATTGAAGAATAAGATAACTGCTATACAAAGCTAAAATTGCGGCGCCGAGGCGGGCAATTAGAGGGATAATAAGACCAACCCCGATCGAGCGGGTGTCAGAGGCGGCGGAGTTACATCCCTCCCGATGCCAAATAAGGTTATTTGCCCTTTTCCCTAACCCCTATCCCCCGACTGGTAACTGATCACTGATAAGCGATGGTGAATATTTCTAATCAAGTTATACCCAATCGGGGACTAGCGCCCCAGGCAAAAGCCTCCGATGTCCAAATCCTAGCGGCGATCGATATTGGTACGAATTCGGTTCACATGGTAGTAGTGAAAATTGAACCGTCTTTACCTGCTTTTACGATTATTGCCAGAGAAAAGGATACAGTCCGTCTCGGCGATCGAGATAGGAAAACCGGTAAATTAACCCTAGCGGCCATGGAAAGAGCGATCGCCGCTTTAAAACGCTGTCACGATCTGGCTATTAGTCTCCATGGGGATCAAATTATCGCCGTTGCCACCAGTGCCACCCGGGAAGCGGCCAATGGCGACGAATTTTTGGCTTTAATCGAGAAAGAAGTCGGTATTTCTGTAAATCTCATCTCCGGACAGGAGGAAGCGCGCCGGATTTATCTCGGTGTCGTCTCGGGAATGGATTTCCAAAATCAAGCCCATATTATTATTGATATCGGTGGTGGTTCCACAGAATTAATCTTAGCTGATAGTCAAGAAATTCGCTTTCTTAGTAGTACCAAAATCGGCGCGGTGCGTTTGACCCAAGATTTGATCACCACCGATCCCATTACTCCCACAGAATTAGCCTATTTAAGAGCATACACCCGCGGAATGTTAGAGCGGGCAGTAGAGGAAATTAAACATCATTTACAGCTGGGAGAAGTGCCGCGTTTAGTGGGAACTTCTGGGACGATCGAAACTTTGATGACTATCCATGCTTTGGAGAAATTGGGGGAAATTCCCAATCCTTTAAATGGCTATCAATTAACCCGCAAAGATGTCAAAGAATTAGTCAAACGTTTCGCCGCTTTGGACTATCACCAAAGACTGGCAATTCTGGGGATGTCCGATAAACGGGCTGAGATAATTCTAGCCGGTTCGATCGTGCTTTTGGAAGCGATGACCATGTTAGATGTTGATAAGTTAGTTCTCTGTGAAAGGGCCTTGCGAGAAGGGGTAATCGTCGATTGGATGCTGACGCACGGGTTAATTGATAATCGGTTACTTTATCAGAGTGAAATCCGTCAGCGCAGTGTCTTGAAAATAGCGAAAAAGTATCAAGTTAATTTAGAATCTGCTGAGAGAATAGCGGCATTTTCCCTGTCTTTGTTCGAGCAAACCCAAGCACAATTACATTCTTGGAATCAGGAGGCTAAAGATTTATTATGGGCGGCGGCTATACTGCATAATAGTGGTTTATATGTTAGTCATGCTGCCCATCATAAACATTCCTATTATTTAATTCGTAATGGTGAACTGTTGGGCTATACGGAAATAGAGTTAGAAGTGATCGCTAATATCGCTCGTTATCATCGCAAAAGTAAGCCGAAGAAAAGGCACGATGATTTTATGAAATTAACTGAATACTATCAGTATATGGTCAGACATTTAAGTGCTATACTGCGCTTGGCTGTAGCTTTAGATCGGCGACAAATAGGAGCGATTAAAAAGATTGAATGTAAGTATGATCCTGAATATAGAACCCTACATCTGCATCTTTTTCCCAATAATGCTGAAGATGATTGTGCTTTAGAATTGTGGAGTTTAGACTATAAAAAACCTGTTTTTGAGGAAGAATTTGGGGTGAAAGTAGTGGCAACTTTGGCATTTTTACCCTTAAATCATGACCGGTGATCGGTTAGGTAGCTTGAAATCGGCAAGATGGAAATTTTCGAGACTTGTTGCCTATTAAGTAGTCGTGGAAAATTAATTTCTTGGTTAGGATAGGCACTCATGCACTCATGCAAGAGGTAGTGAGATATGTGTAATTAATTTTGCCTAGGTACTTATTCTAGGTCAAGATTATCGACCGTGGCAAATTGATAATTTTTGTTGATAGTCAAGCAAGAAAACGGTTAAAAACTGAAAGGTTACTGTTATAATCCAGAGGGAATAGGATCGCAGAAAGAAAAGGAGCCGAAAAACTTGTTGCAATTAGCTAAAATTGGTCGCTTGATCGCTCTTGGTTGCTTGGGAACGATACTGACTAGCTTTCCTGTCCTCTCGGCCGAGAGAATCACTTTTATCTTACCGCCCTTTAGTCGTACCCTAGAAATTAGTTCCCTAGAAAAGTTTGTCGAGACTGGCAGAATTGACGCTAATCTAAGACAATATTTAGGTAATACCACACCCGAACAACAAAGAGAATTTCGCCAAGCTTTAACCACAAGTAAAGAAATTAATCCCGTCCTGATCTCGCGCTTTTTTAACACCAGAATGGGGGAAGATATTCTCAATCTTTTAGGGGAACTGATCACCATTCAAGGGGGTATTAATGGTAAATTTGCCCTGCGTTCTGCCCTAGTTAAATCAGCTTTTGAACCGGAAGGGGTAACTATTCTTAGCCTGCTGCGTAATCTGCCCACTAATATGCAGATTGATGTGACAAAAGTGCAAAGATTAGCCCGGGCGATCAATATCGTCCTGAAAGCGACCACAGTATTCACGGAAAAGGTGGCGCAATTATCCTTAGAAGAAGCTAAAAAGGCCAGTGAAATTAATTTTACCGCCATGACCGACCCCCGACAACCGGGACCGCGACAAGTAGAACAAATGCGGCTGGATTTAACCGATAGCCGTCGTCAGAGGGAACTTTATCTGATCATTGTCAAACCCAAGGGGCAATTAACCCAGAAAACCCCCGTTATTGTCTTTTCCCACGGTTTAGCTTCTCGTCCTGAAGATTTTGTCCGACAAGCGGAACACTTGGCTAGTTACGGTTATCTCGTCGCCATGCCCCAACACCCCGGCAGTGATACCCTACAGGTGCAGAATCTGCTCGCCGGTTTATCGCGGATGGTTTTTGATAGCAACGAATTTGTCAATCGTCCATTGGACATATCTTTTGTGATCGATGAATTGCAAAGACGCAACGCAAGGGAATTTCAGGGGCAATTAGATGTAGATAATGTGGGAGTTGGTGGACATTCCTTCGGCGGTTATACAGCCTTAGCCGTGGGTGGAGCGACGATCGATTTCGAGAATTTACAACGGGACTGCCAAAGAAGATTAGCTTTTCTCAATGTCTCCCTCTTGCTCCAGTGTCGTGCTTTGGATTTACCCCGAGAAGAATACAACTTTCGCGATCCGAGAATCAAAGCGATTTTTGCGGTTAATCCGTTTAATTGGAGTATTTTCGGGGCTAAAGGACTAGCTAAGATCGAAATTCCCACTTTTGTAGCGGCAGGAACCTACGATCCCGCTACCCCCGCTATTTTTGAACAGGTGCGCTCTTTTCCCCTGCTCAACACCGAAAATAAATATTTAGCTCTGATTGAAGGTCAAGCTCACGTCGATTTTTCGGTACTAGATGCGGGAATTAACGAAGCGATCGAATCCGTAGCCGATCTTACCCTGCCCGCACCCTATGTGATCGATAGTTACGCCCATTCCCTATCTTTGGCCTTTTTTGAGGTGTATATTCGCAAAAACCCCGGCTATAAACCTTTTTTACAGGCGGCCTATTCCCAATATCTCAGTCAAGGCCAAGAGTTTAGATGTTTTCTGATTACCCGCGCCTCCTCGGCCGCTTTAGAACAACTCATCGAAGATTTTACCGCTCAAAATGTCCGTTAATCAGTTATCAGTTATCAGTTCACTGTTTACTGTTTACTGTTTACTGTTTAAGGAAGAA
>NZ_JASJFE010000479.1:0-5873 GCF_030067735.1 Microcystis sp. M53598_WE2
ATAAAACTTGATAAGCAGCATAATAACCGATTTCCTGTAAAGCTTCCAGCATTAATTGCAGGGTTTCTCCTTTTTTATTGCTTAATAATCCTCGAACATTTTCGGCCATAGCGATTTTAGGTTGCACTTCCTGTAAACAACGAGCAAACTCAAAAAATAAGCTCCCTCTCAAGTCTTCTAATCCTTTTCCTAACCCAGCATAACTAAAAGGTTGGCAGGGAAAACCTCCAGCTACAACATCTATTTTGTCTCTAAAATCAGAAAATTTAATCTTTTTTATGTCTTGATTTATAACATTCCATTGCGGTCGATTGAGTCTTAAAGTATTAACACAATCTTGATTAATTTCCACCAGTAATTGCGTTTTTAGTCCCGCATTTTCTAAACCTAAAGCCATACCACCACAGCCAGCAAATAATTCGATAACCGTGTAATTAGTTGGCTCAACAGTTTGTAAAATTCTCAATTCTCTGGGGGATTGGTTATTTTTAAGATTGGTTAATTGCTCGAGATCAAATAACCAATCAACTTGATTGATTTTCTGACCTTTGATTAATTTTTTCTTTTGCCATGTTAGTATTTCTGCGGTAGTTACACCGAGAATATTAGCGGCTTTTTGTAGATTTACCTGAGTCATAACCAATAATTAGCAACTTATCTACGTTTTTATTATAAATCAAAGTAGCTAAACTTAATAAACAACAATAAAGGCTGAACAAGGTTCAGCCTCCAGTATAAATTTTAACTCTTTCCTACTTGCGTCCCGGAACTGTATATTTAAAATTCATCGGGCCGGTATAACCAGAAACCTCCGCTAATTTCTCTAATCTTTGGGTTCCCGAATATTCTTGACCCCTAATAATCCAAGTGGGAAAACCTTTAATTCCGGCATCGCGACAAGCTTGGGGATTACCATTAACCCCTTGGGGATCGCATTCGATATAAACCCCTTCTTTTTTGAGGATTTCTCCCGCTTCCTTACCAAATAACTGTTTTTGATCGTAACAGTGGGGACACCAAAAAGCCCCGTATTCCTTCGCGCCAATTGCTTTTAAATGTTTAGCCAGGGCGATTTCTGCTTTTCCCGAAACCGTGGTTACTTCCCAACCGTAGGGAGGTTTAGCCGCTGTCATTGGCCGGGTAATTTCTTCTTTTCCTGCTGCCACCGTGGGGGAATTTACTCCTGCGTAAACCGCTAAAGTTCCCACAAAAGTAATCATTGCCACTACAACCATCGGCAGTATAATTTGTCCTAAACCTTCCCATTCGCGACCGATAATTGTGAGAATTAATAGGGTTAAAGCGAACAAAGCCGAAGTAATGCAGTAGGGACACAATTCCTTTAAGTCCGTGGCTAGAACATACATTAAATAACCACTAAATACCGCCATCGCCGTCGCCCCCGCTAACAGCAATAACCAAGTATTATTTTCTAAACTTTTGCGGAGATTTTTCTGAGTTTCCCCATTAATAAATAGAGGACTGAGGGCAAAAACCGCCATGGCAATATAGGCCAAAAAACCGAACAAACTCAAGGGCAGCCCGAAAACCGTAGCGTAGGGACTATTAAGCACACCAGTACAACCAGACCCATCACTAGCCCCGGCGGTACAGGCCGCAGCCCCTCCCGTCAGTTTGGTAATGGTTAAATAGCCGGTCAGAATCGCCCCCACGATCGAAACGCCCCCAATTAGGGGCCGGGAGTAGCGATGAATCCAAGGTACAGAACGACGACGCATAATATTATTTAGATTAAATTACAGCAGAATTCAGGAGTCAGGAGGTAAATCGAAATGTACTTTGTCGAAAGGAAAAATTCCCTAACCATATTGTGTTAATTAGGACGTTTTCAATTCCTAAAAACTTAGGATAGCTATCCCCTGAAACTATCCGCCATTCTAGCAAGGGGTTATGTGGACAGGGGCAAAGAAGGGAGAGAATTATTAATTTTTGCCTTTTGATCGTTGATCTGCCGGGCCGTTTCCACAAATTGCGACACCCGGATCGGATCCACTGGTTCAGTAATTTTGCCATGACGCTTGAGGGAACTAGCCACGATCACCCCATCGGCAGCCGGCAGCAACCGCCCGATATTGTCCAAATCAGCCCCGCTGCCGATAAAAACCGGTGTTCCCTTGGCCGCCGCCACTGCCAGTTCCAAATCCTCAAAACTAGGGGGGCTACCGGTGGACCAACCGGAGAGGATCACCCCGTCTGCCAGTCCCCGTTCGATCGTATCTTGCACTGCCGTGGTCAGATTAGGGGTTCCCAAGGGGCGGGCGTGTTTAACCAAAACATCCGCTAAAATTTTGACCTCAGACCCCAATTCGCGCCGATAACGCAGGAGTTCGTGGGCTTGACCCTCAATAATGCCCTGATCGGTGGCCATAACCCCCGTTAGCACATTAACCCGAATAAATTGGGCATTGACACAGGTAGCGATCGCTAAGGCACTATGGGCATCATTGCGGAGAACATTAAGACCAATCGGTAAGACCACCAGATTTTTAATGCGATCAACAATTAAAGTCATGGCACTAACCACGGCGGGATCCACCTGTTGCTTAGTAAAGGGGGCATCAAAAAAATTCTCGATAATCAAACCATCAACACCACCGGCAGCCAAAGCCGTCGCCTCCTGTTCAGCCCGCTCGATCACCGTCTTGAGACTGCCACCCCAACGGGGGGAAGTGGGCAGGGGGGCGAGATGAACCACGCCAATAATCGGGTTTTTTGTCTTGAAAGTTGCAATTAAATTCACAGCGTCTACTACTCTTAGCGTCCCCAACCAGGCGCCGCTCACCCATTTTAACAGGGTGAAGGCCTACCCACGGTTCCACGGGGGGGAAATTATTTTAACTGCTAATGATTTTATCAAGTCCGGAATCCGTTAAAATGTCTTAACATTAGAGAAGTTTAGGATTTGGTTGATACTCGATCGCATGGGCAATAAGCCAACCATCGCCATCTCACACCTAGGCTGTGAGAAAAACCGGATCGACTCCGAGCATATGTTAGGACTGCTGGCCAAGGCCGGCTATCCCGTAGATAATGACGAGGAGTTGGCCGATTACGTTATCGTTAATACCTGTAGTTTCATTCAAGCAGCTAGAGAAGAATCCGTTCGCACCCTCGTGGAACTGGCGGAAGCTAATAAAAAAATTATTATCTCCGGCTGTATGGCCCAACATTTCCAAGATGAACTCCTGACGGAATTGCCGGAAGCCGTGGCCATTGTCGGCACGGGGGATTATCAGAAAATTGTCGAGATCGTCGAACGGGTAGAGACGGGAGAACGAGTCAAAGAAGTCAGCACCGATCCCACTTTTATCGCCGATGAAAATCTGCCCCGTTATCGCACCACCAGCGAGGGAGTCGCCTATCTGCGGGTGGCCGAAGGCTGCGATTATCGCTGTGCTTTCTGTATTATTCCCCAGCTGCGCGGCGATCAAAGATCCCGTTCGATCGAGTCCATTGTGGCCGAAGCGCGACAATTGGCCAGCCAAGGGGTACAAGAATTAATTCTCATTTCGCAAATAACAACCAATTATGGGTTAGACTTATATGGCGAACCCAAATTAGCGGAACTCTTGCGAGCGCTGGCAGAAGTCGATATACCTTGGATTCGCGTTCACTACGCTTACCCGACCGGGTTAACGCCAAAGGTTATCGAAGCGATCCGAGAGAGCCCGAATGTTTTACCCTATCTAGACTTGCCGCTACAACATTCCCATCCCGACATCCTGCGGGGGATGAACCGTCCCTGGCAAGGACGAGTCAACGATGGCATTATCGAGCGGATCAAGCAAGCTATCCCGAACGCGGTTTTACGAACGACTTTTATCGTCGGTTTCCCCGGAGAAACCGAGGAACATTTCAGCCATCTGCTGGAATTTGTCAAGCGTCATGAGTTCGATCACGTCGGGGTGTTTACCTTCTCCGCCGAAGAAGGTACAGCCGCTTTTGACCTGCCCGATCCAGTGCCACAGGCAATTATGGACGAACGCCGCGAAAGGTTGATGTTAACTCAGCAACCGATCTCGGAACGCAAAAATCAAGCTTATATCGGTCAAACTGTCGATGTTCTCATCGAACAGGAAAACCCAGAAACAGGAGAATTAATCGGGCGCTCCGCTCGTTTTTCCCCGGAAGTGGATGGCTTGGTTTATGTGACAGGTGAGGCGATTCTAGGTGCGATCGTACAGGTCCGAATCACTGCGGCCGATACCTACGATCTCTACGGCGAAATAGTCTAATTTTTCCATTTTTCTTATTTAATTCCCACAAAACAATCCCTATGACCACTGGTTTCAACAATTTAGGTTTATCCGATAGCCGTCTTCAACACCTAGAAACGCTTGGATTCACCACCCCCACCGAAATTCAAACCAAAGCCATCCCTCTCCTTCTAGAAGGGCATGACATGGTAGGAATGTCACAAACGGGAACCGGCAAAACTGCCGCCTATTCCCTGCCTTTACTGGAACGCATGGACACCAAAAATCCTAACGTTCAAGCTTTAATCCTCACCCCCACCCGGGAATTAGCCCAACAGGTGGCCAGCGCCATCAAAGATTTCTCTGATGATCGTCGTCTCTTTATCCTGACAGTCTGTGGTGGTCAATCCATGGAACGTCAGATCCGCAGTCTGGAAAAAGGTGTCCAGATTGTGGTCGGGACTCCCGGCCGGGTAATCGATCTGCTCGATCGCAAAAAACTCCATCTAGAATCCCTAAACTGGGTAGTCCTCGATGAAGCGGACGAAATGCTCAGTATGGGTTTTATCGATGATGTTAAGAAAATTCTGCAAGCATCCCCCTCCACCCGTCAAACCGCCTGTTTCTCGGCAACTATGCCCCGGGAAATCCGCGATTTAATCGCTAATTTCTTGAAATCTCCCGTTTCTGTGACGGTTTCTCAACCCCAGGCCGCTCCTGCTAAGATCGAGCAGAAAATTTATCTGATCCCTCGCGGTTGGACGAAATTAAAAGTCCTGCAACCCCTGTTAGAGATCGAACCCCTAGAATCGGCGATTATTTTCGTCCGCACCAAGCAAACCGCGGCCGAATTAACCAGCAAACTGCAAGAAGCGGGGCAAACGGTGGATGAATACCACGGTAACTTAAGCCAAGTGCAACGGGAACGACTGGTGCAACGTTTCCGCGAGGGCAAAATTAAATTAGTGGTAGCCACGGATATCGCAGCCCGCGGTCTAGATGTGGAAAATCTCAGCCACGTTATTAACTATGATCTGCCGGATAATGCCGAAACCTATATTCACCGCATTGGCCGCACGGGCCGCGCCGGTAAAACGGGAACTGCTATATCTTTAGTAGAACCGATCGATCGGCGTTTGTTGCGTCAGATTGAACAGCGTCTGCGTCAACGTCTGGAATCTAGTCCCATTCCTAGCCGCACCGAAGTAGAAGCAAAACGCCTAGCCAAGCTGCAAAATCAGCTAAAAGAGGCTTTATCGGGGGAACGTATGGCTTCTTTCTTGCCTTTAGTGCGGGATTTAAGTGAAGAATACGATCCCCAAGC
Organism: Microcystis sp. M53598_WE2; assembly: GCF_030067735.1. Classification (NCBI taxonomy): domain Bacteria; kingdom Bacillati; phylum Cyanobacteriota; class Cyanophyceae; order Chroococcales; family Microcystaceae; genus Microcystis; species Microcystis sp. M53598_WE2. The sequence continues at coordinate 5,542 of NZ_JASJFE010000479.1, forward strand.
GATCGCGGCGGCTGCCCTGCAAATGATCTACGATCAAAATTGTCCCCAGTGGATGAAAACTGATTGGGAAGTTCCCGCACCGACGAGCAGTAAACCGGTGATTAATAAAACTCCCCGCAGTGGTGGTAGTAAGTACCCCTCTAAGTCGAATAACCGTCCTTCCCTGGACAAAAAAATTGTCTTTCAGGAACGTTAATTTTTAGTTCTTGAATAGATAACTTTAAGAGTTGATAGACCGTTTTGGTTCTATCAACTTTTTTTTGTCAGGTAATTTCCCAGTACGTCGTCGAAAGCATTCTACATAATTTTATAGCTAAACTTTTGATAATTGA
>NZ_JASJFE010000766.1:0-1585 GCF_030067735.1 Microcystis sp. M53598_WE2
AATCATGGCTAATCAGTCTAGCATTTTCAAGATTAGCTTGAGCAACTAACAAGCGGTCAAATGGATCTTTATGGATGTTAGGTAAAGTATTTAAAGCTAAAACATGGCTGACTGTAATTAATAAAAGGCCAATTTGGTTAGTTTCCTGCTGAGTATTAATCATTTCTGCTAAAGGTATCTTGAGTGATAGTTTACCTAGTTGTAGTTTGATTTGCATTTCCCAAATACTTGTAATACTAAGTAATAGCGTATTACTAGGATCTCTACACAGTTCTAAAGCTCTTTGAGAGAGTTTTTCTGGTTCGCTATCCCACCAAATAAATGTATGGGTATCTAAAAGAAATTTCATGATTCACCTGTCCAAAATTCTTCAGGAAGTGGCTCATCAAAATCTTCGCTAGTCCCAATTTTTCCAGCGTGTAGTCCTGGTTGTCGTAACTTAGGAGAAGGAGTTTCAGACGTTGTTTTTTCAGTATCTCCCCAAGGAATTAGACGAGCTACAGGCTTGTTTCCTTCGGTTATAATAATTTCAGTATCTACCTTTATTAAGGCAAGTAGTTCTTGTAAAGTTAACTGTACTTGATTGAGATCAATAGTTTTGTTTGACATGAATAATTTTCTCTCTTTATTTACTTCACAAAATAAAACAGGATTCAGTGATAACTGCCTCACAAGTTAATAAAGGGTTGGCAACTTTTTCCCATTGCTGAATTACCCAATTGTGATAATTATCACTCCGGTATGTCTTGGAATCGCAGATCTTTTATTTAATTGGGGGTTAAACTACCAAGAATGGCTAGGACTTGCTGAAAAAGTACGGGCGAAGATTCGGGCAATAACTTATCGCTGAAACCGTAGATTTCCTATCCGAATGCTTCGCCCCTACAGGACGTGATCGATAAACTGTTTGCGCTTCATACAACAATTTTCTCTTCTTGGTAGTTTCCCCTAGTAGCGGAAATTGCTTCCTGTTTATTCAATTCTAATGCTTCACTAAGAGTAATTTTTAGGCTTTCTAATAACTGATCACGAGATGCTTCTTGACAGTTAACTCCCGGAATTTCTTCTATCCAACCAATCCACCAATCTCCGTCTGGCTGAATGATAGCTGTGTAGGTGTTAGTCATAGAATATCTCCTTAGCTAAAATACAAATATATATTATTATACTCGATTTAGGAAACTCTGAAACCGCTCATCTCCCCGAATCTGCTCAAAATCTTTATCCGTTTTTGCCATATCCTGATATTTGACATCAAGATTGATGGCGCTTTGTAAGTTTTCGATAGCTAATTCCACATTATTTTGTAAGCCATAACAGCAAGCTTTATTGTAGTAAGTATTAGCATAATTTGAATTAATTTCTAAAGCTCGATCGTAGGATGCGATCGCTTGTTCTAATCTGCCTAAATTACCTAACGCATTCCCTCGGTTGTACCAAGCTTCATGGAAATCGGGTTTAAATTCTAAAGCTCGATCGTAGGATGCGATCGCTTCTGCCAATCTGCCTAAATTTCTTAACGCAATCCCTCGGTTGTACCAAGCTTCATGGTAATCGGGTTTAATTTCTAAAGCTCGATCGTAGG
>NZ_JASJFE010000548.1:0-1993 GCF_030067735.1 Microcystis sp. M53598_WE2
GTCTGAATTTCTCCTAATTCAATGCGTAAACCTCTCAGCTTGACTTGATTATCAATCCGTCCTAAATATTCAATGTTTCCATCAGGAAGATAGCGAGCTAAATCCCCGGTTTTATATAATTTCCCCTGAGCAAAAGGGTTAGAAATAAATTTTTCTTGAGTTAATTCCAGACGATTGAGATATCCACGCGCTAAACCCATTCCACCAATATGTAATTCTCCAGCAACACCAATAGGAACCGGTTGGAGATAACTGTCGAGAATATAAACTTGGGCATTAGCAAGGGGACGTCCAATAGAAATTTGGGAATTTGGCTGACAGCACCAGATAGTAGTCTCAACCGCTACTTCTGTTGGTCCATAAGCGTTATATAATTCACAGTTTAACTGCTGAAAAAATCGTTGATTGAGTTCATAAGATAAGGCTTCTCCCCCGACAATTACTCGTTTTAAACAGTGGCAATCTTTGCTCTTGGGATGTTGCAGAAAAACTCGCAATATTGAGGGAACACAAGTGAAATAAGTTACCTGTTCTTGCACAATTAAATCTATTAAATAATCTATATCTTTATACCCGTCAGGTTTAGCCACGACTAGGGTAGCACCAGATGTTAAAGATGAGAAAACTTCCCAAACTGAAACATCAAAACTAAAGGGAGTAATTTGGAGAATGCGATCTTCAGAGTTAAGATTATAATTGTCAATATTGTATTTTAGAGTATTGCAAATTCCTTGATGAATATTCATCACACCTTTAGGTTTTCCTGTTGAACCCGAAGTGTATATAACATAAGCTAAATTTTCTGGTTTAACTGGAGAGGTCAAATTCTCTTGACTATAATTAGCTATCTTTAACCAATCTGTATCTAAACACAGTATTTCGGCTTGATTTTCGGGCAGAAATTGAACTAAAGATTGCTGAGTTAACAACAGAGAAATCGCCGAATCAGATATCATATAATCCAAGCGCTCAGGGGGATAATTAGGAGCCAAAGGAACATAAGCTCCCCCGGCTTTAATAATTCCCAATATTCCGATGATCATCTCAAAAGAACGCTCAATAAAAATCCCCACTAATACTTCTGAAGTTACGCCTTTTTCTTGTAAATAGTGACCGACTTGATTAGCTCGATTATTTAACTCTCGATAGGTCAATTTTTCGCCGTCAAAAATAAGAGCTATTGCCTCGGGATTATCTCTAACTTTTTCTTCAAATAACTGGTGCAAACACTGTTGAGAATAAGCGACTTCGGTTTGATTCCACTCTATTAGTAATTGATGCTGTTCTTCAGGGGTTAATAAATTAATCTCAGATAATTTACAATCGGGATTCTGAATTACACTTTTAATAATTTGTAAAAAGTGACCGTTCATTCTGGCGATGGTTTCAGGCAAAAATAAATCTGGCTCATATTCGATCACTAATGTAAGATTATGACTATCTTCAAAGAAGCTCCAAGTCATATCAAATTGAGCCATGCGTGGTTTTAAGGGATAAGGTTGATGTTCCAAACCAGGAATTTTTAAGACAGTTTTGCTTTCTTTACCCAGTAGAGAAAACATGACATCAAATAAGGGATTTCTGGACAAATCACGTTCTAAATTGAGAGCGGATACTAATTTATCAAAAGGATAATCACGATATTCATAAGCATCAAGACAGGTGTTAGTTACTTCCCCTAAGACTTGCTTAAAAGTTACTCCCTCTGGTAATAAAGATCTCAAAGCCAAGGTGTTAACATAAAACCCGATCTGGTTTTCTAAATCAGGATGATTTCGTGCTGAAATAGGGATACCAACCACTAAATCCCGTTGGCCGGTGTGACGGTAGAGTAATATTTTAAAGAAAGTCAGTAGGGTAATAAATAGAGTCGTCTGATTTCGAGTTGCAAAGGTTTGTAATTGTTGGCTAAGACTCTCACTAAATTGATAAGTGTAGGAAGCCGCTTGAGAAGATTTTACTTGAGGTCGAGGGAAGTCTATCGGTAAGTTTA
>NZ_JASJFE010000014.1:0-1613 GCF_030067735.1 Microcystis sp. M53598_WE2
AAGGAAATCGCCGTCCCCACCGCCACAAGATTGATTATAATCTCTTGCCAGGGGACTAAATTTTTCATCGTTAACGCTTTTGCCCCAAAACCAGATAATAGGGGGAATCCAGAGATAGAAAAACTAGCAACCACTAGGGCAATCCAGAGAGAATTAGGGAGCGATTGTTGCTGTAATTCTTTAAAATTGCGACTGGGTAAAACTCCCGCTAACAGAAATAGGCAAGATTTAACTAAACCGTGGGTAAGGGTATAAAAACCACTGACTACCGGGGCGGCTAAAATAAAACCTAACTGGGAAATAGTATGGAAGGCTAACATCCGCTTGCTATCCTTTTCAAACACTGCGTATGACACGCCAAAAATCGCCGTTAGCACCCCGAAAAGCCGAATTATGACATCCAAATCCTCTAGGATTAAAGCACAGCGCAGGAGGGGAAAAATGCCAGCTTTTACCACCACCCCCGACATCAGCGCCGAGACGGAGGTTTCCGATTCCGAGTGTGTCATCGGTAGCCATAATCCCGAGACAAAGATTCCCCCTTTGACTAATAATCCCATGAAGATTAAAGCCAAGGCTTCGGGAGGTGCGCCCTTTAAACCAGCAAAAGCAAAGGAATTATTGGCTTTATAGACTAAAACTGCGCCAATAAGGTAAAATAACATCGCCACATTGCTGATAAACAGATAACGCAGGGCAACCCAGAGAGAGCGATCGCTGCGAGGGTAGGCAATCACCAGAAAAGCGGCAATACTAATTACTTCTAGGGCAACGTAAACGCTAATAAAATCCTCACAGACGAAGACAGAATTAATACTGCCGTGGAGAATGATAGCTTGAGCGTAAAAAAAGGCGGTTTTGCTACTTTCCCAGTTATAAAAAATAACTGCCATCGTCACCAGGGCATTGGTGAGGATAAAATAGGCACTTAACTGATCGGCTACCAGTCTCACGCCATAATTATCTAGTAGGTTAAGGGTTATGGGGTAGGATTGGCTAAATAGAAGGAGAGAATAGGCGAGAGAGATAATAGTGGCTGCTAGAGCCAGATATTTGTCTAATCGCGGCAATAAATAGATGATAAAGCCGATCAAAAAGGGTAAACTTATCCAAGCGATCGTTAAAGTATTCATGGTGTATTATTTTTTTCTATCTCGCTGCTGTCGAGGGTGGGGTTATCTTTGGCTAATTTCATCACTCCCACCAGCATTAACGCCTGAATCGAAAAACCGATGACGATCGCTGTTAAAATCACTGCTTGGGGTACAGGATCAGCGTAATTTTGCTGTTTAACTGTACCGAGGATGGGAGTAAACAAACCGTCACGGGAAGAAATCACCACATAGTAGGCGATAACGCCCGTACTCATGACATCCATGGCGATAATCTTCATGATTAAGTTTTTTTTCAGGAATGTTCCTAAAAATCCGCACAAAACGGTGGCGAATACAAACAACTCTAGCAGGGGAATCGTCACTGGGCTTCTTGATTAGATTTGGTTATGAGTCAAAATACTTTTTCTAATTATCCTCGATCGAGTCCCAATTGATCAAAAAATTCTCAAGATTATTGGCGAATTTTCGGGCGGCAAATAGATTGTTTGAGATCTATAA
>NZ_JASJFE010000760.1:0-4007 GCF_030067735.1 Microcystis sp. M53598_WE2
CACCTTAATTCCTTCTTTCAAAACTATACCTATCAATCGTTTACCCTTTTTTTAAGTTTCTTCTCTTTTTGTTAAGAAAGATCCGACTAATGGATAGCTTGATAAGGGGGGTGTCTGATAGTTTTTAACGCCTACCTACTTAATCTCTCTATGAAAATCACTTATCAAAAAGTTAACTTAAAAGCTCCCAAAACGGAGACAGCTTATTGGCGTAGTCAATCGTACCAAACGAGACTATCGGCCTTAGAAGAAATTCGTCAAGAATATCATCAATATAAATATAATGCTGAACCAAGACTTCAAAGAGTTTATACAATAGCGAACGCAAAGGGAGACCCTTGCAACGCATTTCTAGAGGTTCTACCTCTTGCTTAACCCATCAGGAAACGGAGAGAGACCCTCCCTTGTGTCGTTCCAAACCCTTGCCTTTTGCCTCTCTCTTCCCCGACCAGCGACCGACTCCTAACCCCACCAACAAACTTTTTCAGCAGCCCCTAGATACCTTTCGAGAAAAAATTTTTTTGCACAGGGAGTCCTTAAAATAGAAGAGGGAACACAAAACCAAATTGCTGGTATTTTTCCTCTGGGCATGGTGGCGCAGTTTATAGAATTTAGCTGGAATTTATGAATCATTTTCTGCATTCTTTCACTGTTTTTCCTGATTCTGCCCGAAAATCTCGCTCTTACTCCCTGGGTAAACTGCGACGACCCTTAATCTTCCTGTTTACCGTCGGTTGTCTGACTAGCGTGGTCGGTTATCGTTTCTATAATCAGCCGAAATTGGCCGTCGGGACTATTTCCCCCGTCACGATTATCGCCCCCGAAGATGCCCGTTTTCAAGACCAAGAAACCACCGCCCTCAAACGCCAAAAAATTCGGGCTGGACTGCTTCCCCGGCTGAAAAGAGACCCCCAAACCACCGCCCAGATCGAGCGATCGCTGCGAGAAACATTAGGGCAATTAAGTCAAATTAGCCCAATTCTGCGAAAAAATTCCATTTTAATGGGCAGGAATATTTCTAACGCCACAATGGAAATGCTGCTCACCTTTTCTGCCGCTCAATGGTCAACTCTACAGAGCCGCCTCAACTATGAAGAATCTTTTACGAAACTCTTGACAAAAGAGCAGGAATATGCTATATACGAAATCCAAGCCTATCGTCAGCGCGTGGCCAAGGGGAACTTTGAGCAATTTATCGATCGATTAGGGCAATTACGGCAAATAAAGGAGCAAACCAGCCAAAATTATCGGCATTCCAGCTTAAATAAACTCAAATACGCCGATCTGATCACAGCAGCCCAAATGGGCGATCGAGAGTGGCAAAACCTAGAAAAAGCCGTCCTGCAAGCGGGTCGCCGGATTTTGGTGCAAGGCATTCCCCCGGGGATTTCCACCAGTCACCTACAGGATACCATCGCCGTGCAGATTAGCAGCGATCGCCTAACCAGTCGCCAGCAGTCTTTAGCCGAAAATATCCTTCTGGCAGCCCTAGAGGGACAAACGAACCTGATAGAAGATCGGGAGGCAACCAAAGAACAAGCCGCTAAAGCGGTGGAAGCGGTAGATATGGTCATGTCTAGCGCTCAAACCGGTCAAATTATCGTTAAAGCAGGCGAAAAAATTACTCAAGCTCAGTTTGTTCTCATCGATGGCTTTGGTTTGAGCGAACGGGGCATTAACTGGATGGGTTTAGGGTCAACGGCAATCCTTGTCACCAGCGCGATCGGGACTTTTTGCCTCGTTGCCCAACGTCTCCATCGGCCTCTGCGTCACCGGGATTTTATTCTCTTGGGTTTACTAAGTTTTACCACACCGATCCTAGCGATCGCCAATATTCCCTTTACCAATCTGGCCGCCGTGGGTTTATTAGTCAGCAGTTTCTACGGCCCGACTCTGGCCGTCACCCAAGTCCTCTTAACTGCCGGTCTTTCCCTATTCAGCATCCAAGGTATCAGCGCCGATTTAATCGCGGGGACGATAGGGGGACTATTAGCGGCTATGATAGCGGGAAAATTGCGTTCTAGGGATGAATTATCGCTGCTAGGGATGGGAATCGGAGTCAGTCAAGGGGGTGTTTATCTGCTCACTTACCTAATCGTTAGCGCCACGGCCAGCACGATCATCTATACTCTACTACCCACGGCCCTCGTCTATGGTCTATCGGGGATAGCTTGGACGGTAATCGCCCTAGGATTATCCCCCTATTTGGAACGCTGTTTCGATGTGGTCACTCCCATTCGTCTGGTGGAGTTGTCCAATCCTAATTGTAGTTTGCTCAAACGTTTGGCCACGGAAGCACCGGGTACTTTTCAACATACCCTTTTTGTCGCCTGTTTAGCTGAAGCGGCCGCCCGAAAACTGCACTGTAATGTGGAATTAATTCGCACGGGAACTCTCTATCACGATATCGGGAAAATGCACGATCCTCTCGGTTTTATTGAAAATCAAATGGGTGGCCCGAATAAACACGATGAAATTAACGATCCCTACGTCAGCGCCGAGATTATTAAAAAGCACGTTAGTGAAGGGTTAGTCATGGCCCGCAGACACGGTTTACCGCGAGTGATCCGCGATTTTATTCCCGAACACCAAGGCAATCTCTTAATTTCCTATTTTTATCAGCAAGCTTTGCAAAAATCCGCCCAAAATGGTCAAGAATTCGTCGATGAGGCGGCCTTTCGCTACGATGGTCCGATTCCCCAATCGCGAGAAACGGCGATCGTTATGTTAGCCGATAGTAGTGAGGCCGCTTTGCGATCGCTGAAGGAGGCCTCCCCAGAACAAGCCATGGATATGATTAAAAAGATTTTTCAGGCCCGATGGCGCGATCAACAATTAGTAGATAGTGGTATTCGTCAGGAGGAATTACCAATTATTGCCGAGGTTTTTGTGCAAGTTTGGCAACAATTCCACCATCAACGCATTGCCTACCCGAAAGCAGTTTTAGAAGTCTCCTCAGCCAAAAAAATATGAAAAAAGATACTTGGCTAAATCAGTTACAATTTCTCTACGAACAAGATGAACATCTCTGGTTGACTGAAACAATTAAACTTCTCAAGGCAAATCGTCTAGCTGAGTTGGATATTCAACATTTAATCGAGGAGTTGGAGGCTTTGAGCAAACGGGATAAAAATCGAGTTGAGAGTTTTTTAAGACAGATAATTATTCATCTTTTATTGTGGCAATATTGGTCAGAAGAATTTGAATTAAATCATCGGCATTGGCAAGGAGAAATAGCTACTTTTAGAGTTCAGCTAAATGGATACTTAAGTACAAATCTAGAAAAATATCTCCTAGATAACCAAGAAAAAATCTATCAAGATGCCGTTTTTATTGTTGGTCAAAAAACTGAAATATCTCCTCACAATTTTCCTCTAAATTGTCCCTATTCCCTTGAACAAATGCTTGATAGGCATTGGTTGCCAGAGCGAAATTAGTTAAATCCCACAGCTAAAAATCAAGGATAATTACCAAAATGCTACTAATTACTCTCAACGAAAATACTTTATCTTTATCTCCGGGCAGTCAAGTTATTTTTCCCCATCAGACTTGGGAAGATTACGAAAGATTACTGAGTTTACGTCTCCAAAAAACCTATCCCAAACTCTATTTTAATCGCAAAACGCAAGAAATTCGGCTTATGTCTCCCTTACCAAGTCATGGCAAACGTATCAATCTTTTAAGTGATTTAGTAAAAATTATCCTTCGTCGTCAAGGTAAAGACTGGGAATGTTTTGATCCGATTACCTTGAAAATGCCGGGAGAAGCGGGATTAGAACCAGATACTTGTTTTTATATTGATAATAGACAGGCAATTTTAGGCAAAGAGAGAATTGATTTAACTGTTGATCCTCCTCCCGATTTAGCTATAGAAGTGGATTTTACTTCTCTGACTGATGTAGAGGCCTATCAATTGCTAAAAATCCCCGAATTGTGGGTTTATCGTCGGGAAGAATTAAAAATATATCTGTTCAGAGAAGACGGTTATCAAGAAAGCGAAAATAGTC
>NZ_JASJFE010000759.1:0-3059 GCF_030067735.1 Microcystis sp. M53598_WE2
TAATTGTTGCCGGAATTATCTATTTTTGTAATTTTGCTGACCAAAGAATTTATCGTCAAACTGCTGATAGTTTACCCCAACCTCTGACCCCAGAAAATTCCTGTCGTTATGCGGATTTAATTCTCGATGAATTTCGCAATCGTTTAATCTGTATTTGTGAAGATCATAGCCAAAAAGATCGAGAACCAGTTAATAGTATTGTCAGCATCGATGTGGATACAGGAAACATAGAAACTTTAGTATCAGGCGATGATTTTTATACCTCTCCTCGCTTAAGTGCCGACGGTTCTCGATTAGCTTGGATTAGTTGGAATCATCCTAATATGCCTTGGGATAGTTCTTTTCTCTGGGTGGCCGATATTAATCATCTTTATTTGAGTAATATTCGGGTCATTGCTGGTGGTGAAAATGAGTCGGTGTGTGAACCGCGCTGGTCTGCCGATCAACAGTTATATTTTACCAGTGATCGCAATAATTTCTGGAACTTTTATTGCTTTAAACACGATGAACAAATCGAACCAGTTATCGAACTGATCGAGGCTGAATTTGCCTACCCTCATTGGGTTTTTGGTTTATCTAACTACGGCTTTGCTGGGAAATCCCAGATTATTTGTAGCTATACAAAAGATGGTCGTTGGTATTTAGGAAGTATCGATACTGTTAATCGAGAATTCCAAGAAATTATCACTGCTGATACTAACATTTCTTCCCTACAAGTTAGCGATAACAAAATAGTTTTTATTGGCGGTTCTTTCAGGGAAGTAACGGCGGTTGTCTCAATGGATTTAGCCACAGGAACTAGAGAAATTCTCAAATCTTCTAGTAATTTAACTATTTCTAGCGATTATTTCTCGATTCCGGAAATGCTCGCTTTTCCCACCAGTAAGGGACTAACGGCCTATGCTTGGTATTATCCCCCCAAAAACCCCGATTATACCGCCCCCAATGGCGAATTACCGCCCCTTTTAGTCAAAAGTCACGGTGGACCGACGGCTGCGGCGACCTCTAGTTTAAGTCTGCGGGTGCAATACTGGACCAGTCGCGGCTTTGGCTATCTAGATGTCAATTATGGCGGTAGTACGGGTTATGGTCGTCAATATCGTCAGCGTTTGCAGGGAAATTGGGGAATTGTCGATGTGGAAGACTGCATCAACGGGGCAAAATATTTGGTTAATCAGGGATTAGTCGATGGGGAAAGATTGGCAATTTCCGGAGGCAGCGCCGGTGGTTATACAACTTTAGCGGCCTTAACTTTTCATGATACTTTTAAAGCAGGAGCTAGTTATTACGGAGTTAGTGATTTAGAGGTTTTAGCCAACGATACCCATAAATTCGAGTCGAGATATTTAGATAAATTGGTGGGACGTTATCCCGAAGAAAAGGAAATTTACTATCAGCGATCGCCTATTCATTTTACCGCTCAGTTATCCTGTCCAGTGATCTTTTTCCAAGGTTTAGAAGACCGAGTGGTTCCACCCAATCAAGCGGAAATGATGGTAGAAGCTTTAAAAGCGAAAGGTTTACCCGTCGCTTACGTTCCCTTTGCGGGAGAACAACATGGATTTCGTCAAGCTGAATCGATAAAACGAGCATTAGATGCAGAATTTTATTTCTATTCCCGTCTCTTTGGTTTTACTCCTGCTGATAATTTAGAACCCGTAGAAATTAAGTAGTCGTGCCAAATTAATTTCCTAGGTTCGAGAGGCGCTGAGGCCAATTCAAGTCTGAATTGCATCACTGTCTGAGGTGAATTACCATTGTTGCACAAGTAATACTAAATCCGTTGAGCATAGGCTACTTATGAAGACAGGCAACAGGCAAAAGGCAAAACCCCCCCAACCCCCACCCTGTCCCCACGAAAAACTTTTTCAGCAGCCCCTATCTACAGATTTGACCGTTGGGCGGGTCTAGGCTTAACCATAGTCTCTGTATCGGTTTCAGGCTTTTCTTCTCCTTTTAACTCTCTTAGATTGATGAAAGAGAGATAAGTTGTGTTGAGAAATGTGTAGAGTTGCGGCCGACCCTTGACTGGAACCTAAGCTCTCGTGATAACTTGTATAGGAGTTATCGACAAGACACCATCAGCTAGACAGACCTTTCCAGTTTCTCTATGTTTCATCCTAACCAATCGGAAACCCGTGAAGATATCCGCGAGTATGTAGCTCAACTACAGCTTCACATGGCTTTACAAGCTCGTAATCTCGTGCCTAGTCTGACTAATACTAGCGATAGTCGCGAGAAACTGCTGCAGGATACCCAAGCAACCATCGAAAAAATCGTTTCCCGTCATTTCTAGTTGACCGATTTTACGCAAGTAATCTCTTTGAACCAAGAATCCCCGTCGCTTTAGTGCGGGGATTGTCAACGCCCTAGTATTAAGGGGGGATCAAGGTAGGGTTGATTCATGAATCAACCCTACTATGAATCAACCCCCCGACGTCGGGGGGGTTGCCTTTTGCCTCTCCTCATAACTAGCCTTTACTCAAGGGATTTAGTATAATATCATTGGTAATGGTAACGATAATTCTTTGCAGCTTCGCACCTTGAAACTCGTAAGGAATCTCGTGTTTATATTGAGTTAGGAAGTTAGGAGTATGATTTGATAAAGTTCTTATAATATCGACATTTTGTTCGATGTTATTAATATACAGTTTCATCTTATCTATTGTGCTGTTACCCAACTTTTCATCGGAAGGGGCGATTATCTTTGGTTTGGCAAATTCAACTTTGAGTGTCACCTCGCTACTAAGACGAGGAAGATCACAGGTGATCCTCTGTTGTTGTCCTAACCAGTTATAGACATAACATAGTTTTCCCTGATAGATGTAGAAACTATGTCCACCAAAATATCCACCCTGCGCCATCAGAACACCTTGTAAGTCCCCTTTAGCTTTGGAGAAATCAATAGTTGCTTCGATGGCATAGAAACGAGTGCTAATATTAGGGGCAACAGCTTCGGAAATTTCTGATCCCCCTGGATGATAGGTATAGCTAAATGTGGTATATTGTGGGTGATCAGAAAATGCTGGGGGACGTAATTGCGGAATTTCTCCACCCAA
>NZ_JASJFE010000222.1:0-1704 GCF_030067735.1 Microcystis sp. M53598_WE2
ATTCATCCCCAATCCCTCTGGCAACTTCTAAGGCTTCGGGTAATAAACTTTCCGGTAAATAGGGAGCTAACCCGGTCAATGCCTCTGCACGGAGGTATTCATCCCCAATCCCTCTGGCAACTTCTAAGGCTTCGGGTAATAAAGTAGGGGTAAGATAGGGACTAATTGCCCTTAATCCTTCGGCTTGCTTCTCATCATCTTGACTTTGCCTCACATAAGCCAATCCCTGAGCAGGTGTCCAGATTTCATGTTTAATCAGTAAAGCAATCAATTCTGATGGAATATTCCTCGCCAAACTATTAAGAGAAGTGGTGATTAAAGCATAACGAACCTGTAACCCAATAGACTTAGTAGGATTCTCAATAAAATGCTCCTCCGCCAATTGCCACGCCCGGGAAACATCCTTAATAAAAATTGCTGTTTTCCCTTCCCTTTCACACTGACTATACCAACCATTATGACCTTCTGCGGTTTCTTCCCTCAGTAATAGATGAATCTGGGCTATCTGTCCCGCTTTTTCCAAATGCCAGAGCAATTGATTATAAATATAGCCATCATCCTCTAAACTATGCCAGTTTGATCCCCCTAAATCCCCCTTACTAAGGGGGACTTCCACCTCTTTTCCCCCCTTTTCAAGGGGGGTTAGGGGGGATATCTCCTTTTCAAGGGGGGTTAGGGGGGATCTCTTAATTTGTTTTTGATACCGGGTTAAAAGTTGCCGATGAGCTTCAGAAATCGATAAACCCAACCCCGGTAATTGATACTCTCTTTCAGGATGAGAAGACGCTTGTAAAAGATTACGGGCTAAATCATGTAAGAGATCATGTACACGATAATTCGTAATTTGTTCACTAGAAACCCCTGTTAATAATAAAGCTTTACCGCGTAAATATCTGAGGGTTTTCCTCGCTTCCGTTAGCCGACAATCCCATAAAGTAATTGCCATTTTTTCCGTAATTGTCACATCATCAGGTAAAACTCCCAACCAAATAAACTGTTGCAATCTTTGGGGCGATAACCGCTTTAAACTGAGATTAAAACAGGCAATTAAACTATAATGTTTGCGCTTTTCTTCATTGGCAGTATCTCCAGCTTCCAAGCGATCTAAAATTTCTAAATTAGCGATTTCTGCCCGTAAATCTTCGATTAATTCAGCCCAAGGAATCCCATCTTCAATTTGTGCCGCCGTCAACTCCAAAGCTAAGGGTAAATACCCGACAATTTTGGCTAATATTTTGGCTTGTTTCTGATCTGCTAAATTTAATTCATGCTTTAAATAACCCCTTAATAAGGCTAAAGATTGAGATTCGGTCATCACATTCAAATCATAACGAATTGCCCCTTTAACGGGAACTTCTCTAGTGGTTACTAATAATTTACATTGATTTACTGCTACTCTAAAAGGATCAATATCTTCTACATTCCAGAGATCATCTACTACTAATAAAGCCTTTTTATCTGCCAATAAAGTCCTCAAGTGTAAGGATGCCGCATCAATACCCGTCGGCTTAAAATTATAATCTCCTAAAGCTTGAATCCAGCCATGAAGAAAGGATAAAATATCTGGTTGTTGTCCTAATGTTGCCCAGAATATCCCATCAGGAAAAAAGGCTTGAACTTCTTTTTCTTGTGCTAAAGCTGCCGCTAAAGTGGATTTACCAATACCTCCTAAGCCATAAATCGCACTAATAACTAATGTTCCAG
>NZ_JASJFE010000410.1:0-4085 GCF_030067735.1 Microcystis sp. M53598_WE2
ACACATCTAAGCCACTACTCCGTCAGACTTCTGGTGTGAGGAAACAGTGAACTGAAAACTCAAATCCGATCCCTAATAGCTGTCTCGGAGTCTCGGAGTCTCGGAGTCTCGGAGTCTCGGAGTCTCGGAGTCTCGGAGTCTCGGAGTCTCGACTAGGAAATTAATTTTGCACGACTACTTATCCATAAAGGGTGTCTTTTTCCTTTATCTTTCCGAAAGTCCTTGACTTGTTTTAGTTTTTCTATTAAGCTCAACATATATTTGAAAGGTTGGCGGTCACTCCTCATTTTACCTGATAGTGATCGCTTTTACTTTTGATATTCTGATGGGAGAATGAAACAGCCCTAAGGCAAAAGGGGGGGATAAATAATCAGTTTTTAATAACCGTATTTAGTATAATACCCGTCATAATAATGCTTTAAAACTGCCTCAATTTTAACAATTATTACCAGAAAAAATTTCTTGTTTAGTGATTCCTCATGATCTAGAATGTACGGCTATTATGAGCAATCAACTAGCAGAAAGAAGAAATTTTCTCAAGTAATGGCAGAGATGGTTAATTACCCTTGCCCCCAAGGCGGGGGTGGGAGAGGGGGAGTAGGATGCCTGCCACGAATAAAGAAAATGGTAGAACCTGAGATGCCGCGATACGGAAAGACTTCACCCCCAAACCTTCTCACTCCCCTATACCTTTTAAATAGGGATAAAAAGCTAAATAGAACAGACAAAAAGCCTGTTCTATCCATGAGGAGAAAAAAACTTAAACGGTCATGATATCTTTTTCTTTTGTCGTTAATAAATCCTCGATTTTGGCGATAAATTTATCGGTGGATTTCTGCACTTGATCCTGTAAATCCCTGGATTCATCCTCAGAAATTTCGTGACCTTTTTCCCGTTTACGGATAGCATCGATCGCATCCCGGCGAATATTGCGGATAGCCACCTTTCCTTCTTCGGCCAATTTCGCCGCTAATTTGACCAATTCCTTGCGGCGATCGCTAGTGAGGGGAGGGATATTCAAACGAATGGTCTGACCGTCATTACTGGGGGTTAAACCCACGTCCGAGAGAGAAATCGCCTTTTCGATCGCCCCCATACTGGTACGATCGAAGGGTTGAATCGCGATCGTGGTCGCGTCGGGAGTGCTAATGGTCGCCAGGGACTTGAGGGGAGTTTCCATGCCATAATACTCCACCACGATCCGATCTAAAAGAGAAGCATTTGCCCGGCCGGTACGAATCGTATTAAAAGCTCTCTGGGTTGATTCGACGGTTTTCTGCATCTGGTCTTGAACTTCAGCTAACTTCACAGAATCCTCCTACCAATGTTCCAACGGGTTCACCTTTGACAGCGCGAACAATATTACCTGTCACCGACAGATCGAAAACGACTATCGGGATATTATTTTCCTTGCACAGAGCGATCGCCGTTCCGTCCATCACCCGCAGATCATGAGTCAGCACATGACCGTAGGTAAGACTTTGAAAGCGTCGCGCGTTAGGGTTATGGGAGGGATCGGAATCATAAACTCCATCCACTTTCGTCGCTTTAAACACCACTTCCGCATCGATTTCGGCAGCGCGCAGGGCCGCCGTGGTATCGGTGGTAAAGAAAGGATTACCCGATCCCGCACCGAAAACCACCACCCGACCTTTTTCCAGATGACGGATTGCTCGCCGGCGGATGTAGGGTTCAGCTAATTCCTGCATGGCAATCGCCGTTAATACCCTAGTCGGTACTTGCGCTCGTTCTAGGGCATCCTGCAAGGTCATAGCGTTCATGACTGTTGCTATCATACCAATATAATCGGCCGTGGCCCGATCCATGCCGGCCGAGGCGGCTTTCACCCCGCGAAAAATATTGCCCCCACCGACCACGATCGCCAATTGGATGCCTTGGTCAACCACTTCGGAGATTTCCTGAGCGATAGCGGAAACCACCATCGGGTCGATCCCATAGCCGAGATTGCCCATTAGGGCCTCCCCACTCAGTTTTAATAATACCCGCTTGTACGCCATGCCCTTACTACCACTCGCTAAAACAAGATCTAGATAATTTTTGTCTCCCCATAAGATAGCAGGTTTTGGCCTTGATTTAAGTTGACCAGTTCACTCTCCCCTGGGGCCGACAAGTTAAGATTAATAAATCTTTTCCTTGGGGAATTTGTATTTAGTGATACCTTTGTTATTAAAAGGAGCTTAGTTTTATAGAGAATTAATAACCGTGGTCAGCGATCGATTACTATTGGTCAACAAAAGCAATCAAGGGGCTGCTAACATCGATACCTTTGATTGGGTGTATGGGTTTCAGGATGGAACTCGTCTGATGGGAAAGGTTTGCGGTTACTTAGATCCCGATAGTAATCGTCTTCTCGATCCCGAAAACTGCAGCGCTATCTACCAGAATGCCCAGGGACAAGTCCTTAGTCGTTGGCAAGCTGGAGATTTTATCGCTTTTGAACTAACCACCACCGGGGAAGCTCTCTTGATCGTGGCTTCTAATGATAATTGTGTCAGTAATAGTCTCTGTTTGGTTTCGGGCATTAGTCGCAGCTGCGCCCAAGTTAGCGATGAAGGAAAATCCCTCGTCCGGGAGGTTTTTCAATACCCTGCTTGGTCTTTCCAGGGCGATAATAGCACTTCTAAGCCGGCTTTCAGTTGGAATTGTTCCGTATCTCCCTTTTTCCCCTTTGTTTCCCTGCGTTTTAATCTTCAGTCCACCAGCAGCAAAAAATTCTATCGTTGGACGGTTTCCCCCTATTTTCCCTTTTGTCCCCTCTTAGAAGTGGGAGAATCCCTTGCCTAATTAGGGTTTGCGGCAAAAAGTTTTTCGGTGGGGGCAGGGTGTGGGGTGTGGGGTGTAGGGTGTAGGGTTTTAGAGATTTTGAGGGGGTCAATTACCTAATTTTCAGGGAAAAAGTCCCTGAATTTTCCACCCGATCACTCCGGGATACGGTACTTTTTGGTTTCCAAAAAGTCTAAAAGTCTTACCCAACAAGGTTTTTAGATTTATTGAGCAAGCCCTAATTAGCCTTCTCTATTCTTTTGCAAATAATCGACTAATGCCCATAATCCTAGGCGATAACTTTCGGCCCCAAAACCGCTAATCTGTCCGATGGCTATATCGGCAATGTAGGAATGATGACGAAAAGACTCGCGTTTGTAAATATTGCTTAAGTGTACTTCCACACAGGCCATTTTTGTGCCTAATAGTGCGTCGCGGATGGCGATACTGGTGTGAGTATAAGCTCCCGCATTAATCAAAATACCGTCCTGCTGACCCCATGCTTGCTGAATCCAGTCCACTAATTGCCCTTCCTGATTGGACTGGTGTGCGGTTAAATTCACCCCTAAACGGGTAGCTTCTTCGCTTAAAAACTGGTTAATCGCCTCTAAATTGACGTTACCGTAGAGATTCGGCTCTCTTTTCCCCAATAGGTTTAAATTCGGCCCGTGCAGAACCAGAATGCTTAGTTTATTCACAAATGTCCTCCCTATCACCACGAGAATTAATCTTATCTCGATCAGGGACTATTGCCGATCAACAACATTTTTGCCGCTACGGTAATCACCGCACCAATAGTAGCACTGAGCGCACCGACGATGATCGGCAGAATCAGACCTCGGAATCCCTGGAGGTCAGAAATCGCTTTAATCATGGTAGCCTGTTCACTTTCCACCTTTTCGAGTCGTTTATCCATCCCCCCGACTTTCTCGGTTAAAGCGACCAATCCTATCGATTTAACTTGTTCGTTTTCCACCTTTTCCAGTCGTTTATCCATCCCTACGACTTTCTCGGTCAAAGTAGCTAATCCTATCTCTACTTTATTTAATCTTTCATCGATTCTGTCAAAGCGCTCATCAATCTTGTCAAATTTTTGATTAACGTCCCTTTGTAGATTATCTATTTTTTGACTAACATCCTTAACGCTGTCTTTGATATCCTTTAAGACAGTTTCTAGTGGGACTTAAACGCCAAATAAAGATCAAATCGAGTATAATCGTTAAAGAGTAAGCACTTTACGTTGAAAGATCAGCGATGAAAGAGACAACCCCAGCCGCAATGCCCCCATGCTTTGACCGATG
>NZ_JASJFE010000647.1:0-2570 GCF_030067735.1 Microcystis sp. M53598_WE2
AAGCTCAACATATATTTAAAAAGTTGGCGGTCACTTATCATTTTACCTGACAGTGATCGCTTTTACTTTTGATATTCTGATGGGAGAATGAAACAGCCCTACCCACTTCCCCACTTCCCCAACCCCAATCAACGCTGTTCTAACCTACGACTGGCTAGGGACATAGAATAACAGAAAATCCAGTAAATAAACGCCAAAAATAGATAAACTTCTGGATAATCGCCGATAAATTTCGGATTAGCTAAAACCGATCCTGCCATACCCAAGAGGTCCACCAGTCCCACGATCGCCAGTAGGGAAGTATCCTTAAATAAACTGATAAATTGACCAACAATAGCGGGAATGACCGCTTTTAAAGCTTGGGGTAGAACGATCAATAATAAAACGAAAATCGGTTTTAAACCCAAGGCTTTGGCCGCTTCAATTTGACCTTTGGGAATCGCTTGTAAACCACCCCGGACATTTTCGGCCAGATAGGCTGCTGCAAAAAGGGTAAATCCGGCGATCGCTCTGATCACCCGTTCCGGTCTCGTCCCGGCGGGTAAAATTAAAGGTAACATCACCTGGGCCATGAATAAAATTCCCAACAAAGGTAAACCGCGCAATAATTCGATATAGCCAATAGATAGCCAACGAATTGCCGGTAATTCACTCTGTCTCCCCAGGGCTAATAATACCCCCAAGGGGAAAGATAAAATCATACTGGCGATCGCTACTAATAAAGTTAAGATTAAACCACTGAGATCATCGAGGGGAATTGCCTTTAAAAATAATCCTCCCAATAGTAACCAAGCGATTAAAGGTAAAGTCAATAACCAGAGCAATCCCCACCAGCGTTGGAGAAAAGCGGGGCAATTGGGGAAGCGACCCCGGTTTAATTGCCAAGAAAACAGTGATAAAGCCGCAAGTATCGTTAAAATCAGCCAAATTCGCCATATTGACTGTTCTGGATAACGACCGACTACGAATAAACCGAGATTTTCCGTCACTACAGCCCATTTTGCCTGATTTATCGCCCAATCGAGAAAACTTAAGCCCCCCCAGAGGCTGAGAAATAGACCCGCAAGGGTTAAGATGACGTTGTACCAAGTGTTAAAGAGATTTTTTCTTAACCAGAGTCCCATAAAATTCCCCAACCTCCCCAGTGGTGATCCTTGTACTTTTTCAGTACAATGGTGCTATTAGAAAAATTCAGACTGATTTTCGACCATGAACAGTTGCATTTTAATGGCTAAAATTGTCCGTCGTCCCGAATTACGTTATACCCAAGATAATCAAACTCCCTACGCTCAAATGTTAGTCGAGTTTTCTGCCAATCGTGCCGAGGCAACCCCGACTAATTTAAGGGCCGTAGCTTGGGGAAATTTAGCCTCAGAAGTCGCTCAGAATTATCATGAAGGTGATCAGGTAATTTTAGAAGGTCGTCTCTCCATGCAGACGATCGATCGTCCCGAAGGTTTTAAGGAAAAACGGGCCGAATTAGTCATTAGCCATCTCTATCATCTTGACGGTAGCGTGAGTAGCGGTGAAATGACGGCCCCGACTCCAGAAAAAGTCGTGCCAATCAATGCCCACAAATCGAATAAAACCGAGGTGGAGAAACCCGTCGCACCTGTCTCCACCGGGGATTTTGAATACGACGCATCCTATGAACTTTCTAATCCTTCCGCTTGGCAACCTAGCGACACATCGGTGGAGGAAAATTTAGACGATATTCCTTTCTAATCACCCCGACAGAATTAATGGCTCTTCTCGATTTTGTCTGATAATTTTTGCTTATGGAATCGTGAAATGCTGATCAGGCAAGACTTTAAGCACTATTTGGCGGATATTCTATCAGTATAGACCTCGTTTTCACACAGAAACCAGAAGAGCCAGTTCTTGCCTTCTAACCCCCCAACTCCCCACCATTGATACTTTTCTTTTGTTGAACGTAGCTCTGAAAATCGGCGAGGGTCAGTTCATCTAACCACTGATGTCGCTCGGCGGTGTAATCGCCATGGCCGACTTCCAATTGTTGCAGGAAGCGGAGCATTCCCACCACCCCTAAAGAGTCAACTAAAGCTTGATATCCTTGTTTTCTCAGTTCAGCTAATTTCATTGCCATCCTCCTTTGACACTCCCATCGCTAAAAGCGAGGGATTCTCTACCATTACGTTAATTGAATCTCTATATTGTTGAGCTTTTCGCAGCAGCCTGTCATCGGTGGTCAGGAAAATATCAGCGCCCCCCGCTTCAGCAAAAGCCAGATGTAAGGCATCATAAAACTTAAAACCCAGTTGGTAGGTACGGAGTAGGGGCAATTCATGAATTGCCCCTACTGGCGATGGGCGTTTCCCTCGATACCATCCAACGGGCAGCTTCTACAGTAGCTTCTTGCCAAAATTCGGCATCAGTAGCAGCTATATCTGAATAATCTATATCAGAATCTTTCATCGAAAATTTGGGTCTGAAACCCCGTCGTTCTACGACGGCTTTACCGTTAAATATTAGCGCATTTACACGATATATGCTAGAATGCGAGATATGGAAAAAGCCTATTCTTACCGATTTTACCCAACACCAGAACA
>NZ_JASJFE010001038.1:0-3720 GCF_030067735.1 Microcystis sp. M53598_WE2
CAGAAACTATTAACTTACCAACCCTAGAAAATTTAGGTTTTACCTGGCAAAACCCCTTACCCCTCGCTCCCGGAGAAAAGGCCGCCCATAGCAGATTAGAAGAATTTTGTCAAGGGGTTATTAACAATTATCAAGAAGATCGTAACTTCCCCGCTTTCGATGGCACCTCGCGCTTGAGTGCCGCTTTAAAATTTGGGGCGATTGGCATTCGCACAATTTGGACGGCAACCCTAGAGTTATTAGAAAATTGCTGCGCCCAGGAAGCAAAAGATAGTATTATCACTTGGCAGCAAGAATTAGCTTGGCGGGAATTTTACCAGCATTGTCTCTATTTTTTCCCAGAATTGGCGGTCGGTGCTTATAGAAAAGAATTTCGTCATTTTCCTTGGCAGGATAACGAAGAACATTTTCAAGCTTGGTGCCAGGGAAAAACCGGCTATCCGATCGTTGACGCGGCGATGCGACAATTAAATGAAACGGGATGGATGCACAATCGTTGTCGCATGATCGTGGCGAGTTTTTTAACCAAAGATTTAATTATTAACTGGCAAAAAGGCGAAAAATACTTCATGCAGAAACTTTTTGATGGCGATTTAGCCGCTAATAATGGTGGTTGGCAGTGGAGTGCCTCTAGTGGCATGGATCCGAAACCTTTAAGAATTTTTAACCCCGCTAGTCAGACACAAAAATTCGATCCGGAAGGGGAATATATTCGTCAATGGTTGCCGGAATTAGCTTCCGTAGATACGGAATATTTAGTAACTGGGAAAATCCCCCGTTTAGAAAGACATCGTTGTGGTTATCCTGAGCCAATTGTCGATCATAATCAACAACAAAAAGAGTTCAAACGACTCTATAGTAATCAGAAGCCAAAACGGTAAAACTAGCTACTTTTGACCGGCTTTAATCTGGTTCCAAACATCCTCTAAACTTAGATATAACACAGGCACAACAATTAAACTCAACAGGGAAGAAGTGACTAAACCTCCCACAATTACCATCGCCATGGGTTGCCGCAATTCCGCACCAGTACCCAATCCCAAAGCGATCGGAATCATGCCTAAAATTGTCGAACAAGTGGTCATTAAAATCGGTCTTAACCTAATCATTCCCGTTTCTAAAACCGCTTCCTCCCGACTCCAACCCTGTTGACGCAATTGGTTAGTATAGTCCAGCAATAACACAGCGTTTTTATCGAGTAATCCCAAGAGGAAGATAAACCCGATCAGAGAAATCATACTAAACTCACTACCCGTTACCAATAACCCCAACATTGCCCCCACAATCGCTAAAGGTAAACATAAAGCGATGACGATAGTTTCTAGCAGTCTTCTGAATAATAACCATAAAACTCCTAACATTAAAATTGTCGCTAGGATTAAAGTGCGACCAAAACTGCCCAAAACACCGCTACTTTGAGAAGAAGTACCCCAACGCTGTAAAGTTATCCCTTCCGGTAAAGGAATCCCTTCAATTTTAATCGCCGCATCTTCTAATCCTAAATCGGGACTAAGATTAGCACTGAGAAAAATCGCCTGTTGACCATTTAAACGCTCGATCGCCAAAAAATCCCCCCGCTCATTTAATCTAGATGATAGGGAAATATCCTTTAAACCAGCGATTTTAGCGGCCTCAACCCGCAATTTCTCGGCACTATCGCGCAATAGCTTGAAATCATCGCTTTTAATCGCAATTTGGATCGGCTTTTCCGCTTCCGTCTGCACAAAAGGAATGTCCTCGACACTGACATTCACCCCTCTAATTGTCGGTAAAATTTGCCGAATTCGCTGCTGCACCGCACTGGTGTGAGATTTACGATCGCCCTTCAGTTTAACGTGAATTTTGCCCCGATTCGGCTCACCGCGTAAACCAGCGATCATAAAAGTCGATTCCACTTCCCCATCCCGCAAAATCGGTGCTTCTAATTTGCTGCCATCGCGGATAGTGCGACGCAAAAGAAAACTTTCGGGAGAACTAGCTAACTGGGAAATCCAAGCGAAACTATCGCTAGAACTCTTAGCCGTCGGTTTATTAGGACTAATTTGCGTTATTTTCGGCAAAGGAGAAGTATAAACCAGATTAAACTCGCCGCGATCGAGTCGGGGAATAAATCCCCTAGAAATAAAAGGAATCAGGGCAATACCCGCAAAAAAGGTAATTAGGGCAATAGCAATGACCAGCAAACGATGACGCAATGACCAGTTTAAGAGCCGTCGATAGGCGTTTTCAATCGGTCGCTTTTGTTTCGTCGTTTTTGCCCGTGACTGCGGTTTCAGCCAATATACTGCCAAAACTGGCGATAAAGTTCTGGCGATCAACAGAGAAAAAATCACCGCAGCCGAGACAGTTAAACCGAAGGGTTGGAAAAACTGCCCCACCGCACCCCCCATAAAAGCCACGGGTATAAACACGGCAACAATGGTTAAAGTGGAAGCAGTGACAGCTAATCCGATCTCCCTTGTCCCCTTGAGTGCCGCATTTTTCGGGGTTTCCCCCGCGTCGATTAAACGGGAAATATTCTCCACATCGACGATCGCATCATCCACGACAATGCCAATCACCAAAGCCAGGGCCAGCAGCGTCAGGGTTTCCAGATTAAACCCATAGATGGCCATGATAATGAAAGTCCCCAAAAGAGATAGGGGGATAACCAGAGCAGAAATGATTGTAGCGGCGAAACTGCCTAAAAATATCAATATCACCAGCACCGACAGCAAAACTGCCAAAAGTAAATCATCGATCGTGCCTTGTAGGGCAGCGCGAATATATTCCGCTTGGGTTTCAGCTAAAATTATCTTGACATCGGGCAGTTTTTGTGCTATGTCTTTAACCAGTTTTTCTGCGACCGCGGCCAGATCGAGACTATTGGCAGCACCTTGTTTGATTACCTGCACAGCGATCGCCTCTTGGCCGTTAAAGCGCACCAGCGTGGGTAATGGTCGGGTTAAGCTTTTATGGGGATTATCTTCCCTAACTGTACCCTGACCGAGTAAATTAACTTTAGCCGTACCAGGAAGAGCTTTTAAGGGCGGAATTAAATTATCTTGGGCGATTTGGCTTAATTCTTCTAGGGTTTTCTGCTCACTCACCAGCGTATAGGTGACTGTTGCCGACTCATTTAAATCAACGGGGATAACTTCTGTGGTAGCTTGAGGGGGTAAAGGGATTTGCGAGATAGCCTGTTTAACTGCTGCGGTGGCTTTGTCTAAATTTGTGCCAATTTTAAAGAAAACGCTGATTACTGACTGTCCGGGGGCAGTAGTCGAAGAAATATCACGACGACCGGGGAGAGAGAAAAGGGGATTTTCTAGGGGTTTAGTTAATTGCTGTTCCGTGGTGATAGCAGTAGCTAAATCCGCTTGAGCGTTAATTATGACGACTGGAAAGCTTATATCGGGGAAAAGAGCGTATTTTAGGGAACTAAAAGCCAAAATTCCTGCCATGGCCACCGCTAACCAGAAAGCAATGGTTAACCTCGGGGCATTAATCGCTATTCGAGAGATATTCAGACGTTCTCGCCATGATTCTTTCATCTTTTGATCATCTCTCATAAGTGGGAAGTGGGGTGTGGGAAGTGGGGTGTGGGGTGTGGGGTGATGGGGAAGTGGGGAGATGGGGAGAATAAATAAAAATAGTCTCGGAGTCTCCTGAATACTGACTCCTAACCCCATGGTAGATGTTGGATTTTTGCAGGAGTTCTATTTTCTAACAAAGATAAGC
>NZ_JASJFE010000212.1:0-4757 GCF_030067735.1 Microcystis sp. M53598_WE2
ACAAAGTATTGGCTGTCTCTATTGAAAGACACGAATTACATAGAGGAAAGAGCCTTTCAAAGTATCAATGATGATGCGGAGGAAATTGGTAAAATGCTTTGGGCTATTCTAAAAACCTGCCAAGAAAATACCAAAAACCAAAAACTGATAACTGATAACCAGTAACTGAAAACTCACATCTGGTAACTGATAACTTACCCACTGATAACTGATAACTGATAACTGAAATTATGGCTTTTAATATTTCTAATTGGTCTATCAAAAATCCCATTCCGACGATCCTGATCTCCCTGGTTATGGCCTTAATGGGATACATTGCCTTTCTAGGATTAGGGATCGATCGCTCTCCTAATATTGACATTCCGGCCGTGATTATCACCGTTAATCAACCCGGCGCCGGTCCAGAGGAATTGGAAACCCAAGTCACCAAAAAAGTCGAGGATGCGGTGGCTGCTTTGGGTAATATCGATCAAATTACTTCTACCATCAACGAAGGCAGCAGCACCACCACCGTTAACTTTATCCTTGGCACTAACAGCGATCGCGCTACCAATGATGTGCGGAATGCCATAGCGCAAATTCGGCAGGATTTACCCCAAGATGCTAATGATCCAATTGTCCAACGTTTAGAATTTGCCGGGGGGGCGGTGATGAACTATACCATCTCCTCCCCGAAAAGATCGATCGCCGAATTAAGTGATCTAGTCGATCGTCAAATCGGCCGCGCTTTAACGGGAGTGCCGGGGGTAGCACGAGTTGATCGCGTTGGGGGAGTCGATCGAGAAGTGCGTGTAGATTTAGATCCCGGTCGTCTGATCGCCTACGGTATCACGGCCACGGCGGTTAATGACCAAATTCGCAGTTTTAATATTAATTTACCCGGAGGGCGATCGGAAATCGGTGGTAGTGAACAAACTGTCCGCACCCTCGGCAGCGCTGAAACGATCGAAGATTTAAGAAATTATCAAATCTCTTTACCTAACGGTGATACCGTCCCCTTAAGCAATTTAGGGACAGTTAGCGATAGTTCCAGCGATCCCCGACAAATGGCCCTCTTAGATGGGCAGCCAGTGGTGGGTTTTTCGATTCTACGGGGGACTGGCAGCACCTTGGTGACGGTAGAAACAGCAGTGCGCCAAGAAATCGAGAATTTAAAGAAAAAACTGCCCGAAGATATTAAATTTCAATTAATTTTTACCCGTGCTGACTCAATTCGTGCTAGTTACGAAAGCCTTCTGAGCGATCTCCTGATTGGTTGTATGATGACGGTGATCACGGTGGGTCTATTTTTAGGCAATTGGCGCGCCACGATTATCACGGGTTTGGCCCTGCCTTTGTCGATTTTCCCGACTTTTTGGGTGATGCAGTCCCTAAATTATACCCTTAACGGTATGACCCTGCTGGCCTTAGCTTTAGCTTTGGGGAATCTGGTGGATGATGCGGTGTGTATGGTGGAGGACATCGATCAACATTTAGCTATGGGTAAAAAACCCCTGCAAGCGGCCTTTGATGCCTCAAAAGAGATTGGATTAGCCGTTTTAGCCAGTGCGGCGGCAATTATAGCGGTATTCCTGCCGGTTGCTTTTATGGGCGGTGTGCCGGGGCAATTCTTTCAACCTTTCGGCGTTACGGTGGCGGTTTCTACCCTATTTTCCAGTTTGATCGCTGTCACCGTCACCCCGATGTTAAGTGCCTATATTCTACAGCCGAAAAAGCTGAAAACCGGTGATGGTAATCCCTCCTCGCGCCCGCGTTTTCGTCCCTACAAAAGTTTGTTAACTTGGTCCCTACGTCATCGAATCCTGACTTTATTGGCGGCTTTGGCCTTTTTTATCGGTAGTTTACAGTTAGTTCCCTTGATTCCGAAAGGATTATTTAGTTCCGGGGATACTGGATTAAGTACGATCAGCCTAGAATTGCCTCCCGGTGCGACTTTGAATGATACTGTTGCCGTGGCCAATCAGGTGAATAGTTTACTGCAAAAAAATACCGCCGTCGCTAATGTTTTGGCTATTCCGGGAGATTCGGGACGGGTAAATACGGGGTTAATATATGTTAATTTAGTTCCTAAGGAACAGCGATCGCTAACTCAACGGCAATTTGAGGAACAAACCCGCCGGGATTTCCAGAAGATACCTGGTGCTAGAGTTAGTTTTCGGGCGCAGGGGGGAGCAGGAAGCACTAAGGATGTCGCTATTATTTTAAAAAGTGAAAATGGCGATATTTTAACCCAAACTGCCCAAAAATTAGAGCGAGAAATGCGGGCTTTACCCGGTTTTGTCGAGGTCAGTTCTGGGGTAAGTTTAGTTAAACCGGAGCTCATTATTCAACCGGATCCCGTCCGGGCTGCCGATCAGGGAGTCTCGGTCAGAGCGATCGCCCGTACTGCATCTTTAGCTTTAATCGGCGATAATGAGTTTAATTTAGCTAAATTTAACCTTGCTGACCGACAAATTCCCATCCGGGTGAAAATTGCCAACGATGGACGCAGTGAGATAGAAACTCTGCAAAATTTGCGCGTTCCTAGCAGTAATGGGACGTTAGTACCGCTTAACTCGGTGGCGACAATTAGCTTAGGTAGTGGACCTGCGGAAATTCAACGCTTTAACCGTCAACGTCAGGTTAATATTGGAGCTAATTTAGAGGGAGTTTCTTTGGGAAGTGCGGTGACACAAATTCGCGCTTTACCAACTATGAAAAACTTACCCCCAGAGGTGACAGAAGAACCCTTTGGTGATGCTCGCATTATGCGCGATATCTTTGCTCGTTTTTTGGGGGCGTTAAGTTTAGCAATTATTTCTATCTATGGGATTCTGGTCTTATTGTATAACAATTTTCTCTATCCCCTAGCGATTTTAACTTCCCTTCCTTTATCGATTGGTGGTACTTTAATCGCTCTTTTAATTACCCAAAAAGAGTTAGGTTTATACGCTTTAATTGGCATAGTTTTACTGATGGGATTAGTCACTAAAAATGCGATTCTGTTAGTAGATTTTGCCCTGAGTGGCATTGAGGCAGGGAAACCGCAATTTAAGGCGATGATTGATTCGGGAGTCTCTCGTTTACGACCAATTATTATGACCTCCGTTTCCACAATTGCCGGGATGTTACCGATTGCTTTAGCTTTGGGTGCAGATGGGGAAATTCGCGCACCGATGGCGATTGCCGTTATTGGTGGTTTTACCACTTCCACCCTGTTAACTTTGGTGGTTGTGCCAGTAATCTTTACTTATATCGATAGTTTTTACTATTGGTTGCGGGGATTATTTGTTAAACAAAAACCCAAGTCGATTTAGTAGTAGAATATCTTGCTGAAAGCTTGAGAAAAAACCCAGAGAAACTGACCCATGAATCCCTTGACAGTCACACATCAAACTCTATCCCTTCCCCCCATGGGCTGCGGTACTTGGGCCTGGGGAAATCGTCTTCTCTGGGGTTACGATGAGAGTATGGATAGCCAGTTACAAGCGGTTTTTAATCTCTGCGTCGAGCGGGGTGTCACCCTATTTGATACGGGAGACTCCTACGGGACAGGCAAACTCAACGGACAGAGTGAGAAGCTATTAGGACGCTTTACAGGGGAATATAACGGTTATAACGCTGATCATATCCGTATTGCCACCAAACTCGCCCCTTATCCTTGGCGTTTAACCCGTCATGCCATGGTGAAAGCTTGTCAAGCTTCGGCAACCAGATTGGGTCGCCCGGTGGATTTAGTGCAAATGCACTGGTCAACGGGCAATTATGCGCCATGGCAGGAGGGAAGATTATTAGACGGATTGGGGGATTGTCTGGAAAAGGGGTTAGTTAAAGGAGTCGGTTTATCCAATTTTGGACCGAAAAGATTGAAGTCTGCCTATCAAAAGTTTGCCAGTCGCGGCATTCCTATTACCAGTTTACAGGTACAGTATTCTCTCCTTTCTACCTATCCTCTCACTGACTTAGGATTAAAGGAACTATGTGATCAATTGGGTATTAAAATTATTGCCTATAGTCCCTTAGCTTTGGGGTTATTAACGGGGAAATATCGAGATAATAAAAACTTACCAACAGGATTACGTCGCTTCCTTTTTAGTCAATTAATTCCCGCTATTTCTCCTCTGATTAGTTGCCTAGAAGTTATCGCCCAAGCTAAAAATAAAACTATTAGCCAAGTTGCCTTAAATTGGTGTATCTGTAAGGGAACAATTCCTATACCTGGAGCTAAAAATGTTCGGCAGGCTGAGGATAATTTAGGCGCTTTAGGATGGAGTTTAGACAGTGGGGAAATAGCAGAATTAGATAAAATTGCCGCAGGTTTGGATAAAAAAATGGTACAAAATATCTTTCAAACTAAGTAGGGTTGGCTGAAAAAGTTTGTTGGTGGGGTGTGGAACGAACCACAAAGACACAAAGGACGCAAAGATTGATCGCTTATAAGTTAAACTGATCAGACAAAGAATAAGAGAGCCAATTTCCCCCCGATTACTCGAAGAACTGGCAATTTTTGAGGTCAAAAAAGCCTAAAGATATTATCCAAAAAGGTTTCTAGATTTATTCAGCAAACCCTAAGTAATACTAAATCTGGTTATTAAGAACTGATTATTTATTCTCCCTATTACCTTTTGCCTCTTGCCTTTTGCCTATCCTAACCAAGAAGTTAATTTTGCACGACTACTTATCTTGAGAGACCAATTTTAAGCTAGGACGGGGTTGGATTGTTCCCCCGTAAGCGACGGCAGTATGAGGAGATAGGACAAGATGAGGAGATATACCCA
>NZ_JASJFE010000977.1:0-3225 GCF_030067735.1 Microcystis sp. M53598_WE2
ACAGGTGTTAGAGAATGCTGATAACTGTCTTTATTTCCCTTGAGAGCTTCTAAACCAACTTTTCGCAAAAATGTAGATTTACCAATGCCGGGATCACCAAGTACCATTAAATATTGTTCTTGATTAGCCAAAAGTAAACCATCTTTTTTACCATCATCCCTAAAGTTAAACCGTCGCTGCTTACTCTCACGGTATTTATTTTCTAAATTTTCATCATAATAATCCCTGACTAAATTACCCAAACATTTGACATTAATATAAATTGACTCCAAATCCATCGGCTTAGACATTTTTAAAACCTTAATCATGCCGTGCCGATCCCAGTAACGTTGAGTATATTCCCGCAAAAAAAGATACTTTCCTTCTTTGATAAGCTGCCCGACATCTTTATTCAATAACTCATTTTTATTAATACCCTCCCACCCCGATTTAATCATTTGACCAATAAAATTATTAGTCAATGCCGTTACAATGGTTGTTTCAATTCCTGTCATAACTTAACCCCTGTAAACCCTCTGACGCTTAGTATAAGCCAGAAAGCGGGTTTCTCATCATCAACTCAGAAAGCGGGTTTCTCAACAACCCAGAAAGCGGGTTTCTCAACAACCCAGAAACCGGGTTTCTTAAGGAAAACCGTTTTCTAATCTCTTAAACGGCTAAACTGAGAATAGCTGCCTGTCTTGACTCTCATTTCTCAG
This sequence comes from Microcystis sp. M53598_WE2, assembly GCF_030067735.1. NCBI lineage: Bacteria > Bacillati > Cyanobacteriota > Cyanophyceae > Chroococcales > Microcystaceae > Microcystis > Microcystis sp. M53598_WE2. Next base: position 699 of record NZ_JASJFE010000977.1, read on the forward strand.
ATTGTCAAATAATGCAAATTTATCTTGACTATAGTGCCACTACCCCCACTCATCCCCAAGTGATCGAGCGGGTTGCCACTATTCTCCAGCATCATTGGGGCAATCCCTCCAGTTTACACAGTTGGGGACAGGATACGGCAACAGTCATCGAAATGGCCAGAGAACAGGTAGCAGGGTTAATTAATGCCAATCCAGACCAGATTATCTTCACTTCTGGCGGCACGGCTATCAAGCTAAAATTGATCAGCCCCCCGGTAAACCGCCCAAGGCTGGTTCTAATGTTAAGGAGAAAAAATAAAAATTCTTGGGTGGGAAATGTGGCCGCATCTCATAATCCACTGATTATCTATTCCCCCTTTTGCCTGTTCCCTATTCTAACTGATAACTGATCACCGATTACTGATAACTGAATATGGCTTATTCTCGCATTAAAAAACTAGCAAATTATCTACGTCCCCATTGGCAAATAGTAACTGGGGGGGTAGTTGCTCTGCTTATTGTTAATCTTTTGGGTGTTTATATACCGCTTTTAATCCGGGATAGCATCGATGATTTGAGTAAATCCTTTGACTTTCAAAAAATCATTTATTATCTGATTTTAATTGTCGCTTTAGCCTCGATTATGTGGTTTATCCGCATGATTTCCAGAGTATTGTTATTCGGGATCGGTCGTCAGGTAGAGTTCGAGCTTAAACAAAAAATCTTTCAGCATTTATTAACCCTTGAACCTGCCTATTTTTCTCGGCAAACTTCAGGAGATTTAATCAACCGTGCCACTAGCGATGTGGATAATATCCGTCGTCTGGTGGGTTTTGCTTTGCTCAGTTTGGCTAATACTTTTTTTGCCTATGGGTTAACTTTGCCTGTAATGTTAGCGATTCATATTCCCCTTTCAATCGCCGCTATTTCTGTCTATCCTTTGATGTTAATTGCTGTGCAGTTATTTAGTGGTCGTCTGCAGCGGCAACAGAAAAAAGTACAAGAAAAACTCTCGCATCTGAGCGATTTAATTCAAGAGGATATGAGTGGTATTACTCTGATTAAAATTTATGCCCAAGAAGGTAACGAGCGCCTAGCATTTAAGCAAAGAAATCGCCAATTACTACAGGCTAATTTAGATTTAGTCCAGACTCGTAATTTTCTTTTTCCCCTGATTGAAGCTTTGGCCTATGTCAGTTTATTGGCGTTGCTTGCTCTCGGTACTAGACAAATTATAGCGGGTAATATCACCATTGGGGACTTTATTGCTCTGTTAATTTTGGCAGAAAGATTAGTTTTTCCCACTGCTTTATTAGGTTTCACTATTACTGCCTACCAACAGGGAGAAGTGAGTATAGATCGCCTGGAAACTATCCTATTAGCCGAGGCTACAATTAAAGACAATGCCGATTGTATTCACTTAAAAAATATTCAAGGAAAAATTACCGCCAAAGCCTTGACTTTTTTCTATCCTGATGCTAAGGAACCCGCCTTAAAATCTCTTTCTTTTACCATTAATCCGGGGGAAACGGTAGCGGTCGTCGGTGCGATCAGATCGGGAAAATCTACCCTTGCTAACGCTATTCCCCGTCTTTTGAATATTGCTGAGGGACAGTTATTTATTGATGATCAAGATGTCACTCAAATTGCCCTGGAAGAGCTGCGAAAAGCGATCGCTTATGTTCCCCAAGAAAGTTTTTTATTTAGTACCACCATTGAAGATAATATCCGTTATGGCGATCCGCTGCTGAATTTTTCGGCAGTGGAATCGGCGGCCAAACAAGCGAGAATTCAGGAGGAAATCGAGAATTTCCCGCAAAAATACGGAACTTTAGTGGGAGAACGTGGGATTACTCTTTCCGGTGGTCAACGTCAACGGGCCTCTTTAGCGCGCGCTTTAGCCATCCAAGCACCGATTTTAATCCTTGATGATGCCCTATCTAGCGTCGATAATCAAACGGCTACAGCTATTTTGGAAAATATCAGCCAAGAAAGCCAAAAAACCGTGATTTTTATCTCCCATCAATTATCGGCCGCTGCCACTGCCGATCGCATTTTTGTCATGGATCGCGGAGAAATTGTCCAGATAGGAACCCACGAGGAGTTAATCGCAGTCCCCGGAGTCTATCAAAATCTCTGGCAACAGCAGCAGTTAGAGTCTAAGGTTTTACATTAGCCGATAAAATAGGGAATCTGCCAGTTATTGCCGGTTAAGCTGTGGACTATCTCAATTACTCCTTAAGACCGTTTAAATGCAGCACAGCAGTTATCTTTTAGCGACAATGAACAAGAATCAACTTTTAACCGAACCTTTTTTACAATTACCCACCGAAACATCAGTACAAGTGATTTGGTTTACGGAATTTTTTGGCGCTCGTCATCAGGTGCGCTACGGGGAAAAACTAGAGAAAATTGCCCTCGCTCGCACTAGCAAATTAACTAGAGTTAGAGAAGATGCAAAATCGAGAACCGTTGAAGCTTATCAATCTTTAACCGCTCGAGAAATCTGGCGACATCAGGCCGAAATTACTGATTTAAATCCCGGGGA
>NZ_JASJFE010000442.1:0-1052 GCF_030067735.1 Microcystis sp. M53598_WE2
ACCCCCATGATTACCGTCGAACCCATTACCTTTTACAACGATCAAGAGAGGATAAATTATGATGACATTAGAACAAGCTCTTATGACAGTTAATGAACTACCTATTGAACAGAGAGAAATGTTAATAGAAATTGTCAAAAATCAAATGATAGAATCCTATCGAGACGAAATAGCCCGAAATGCTAAAGAAGCGAGGGAAGCTTTTCAAATAGGAGAATTAAAACCGCAACCTTTAGAAGATATTATTGATGAATTAAAAACCATACTATATGACAGCAATTAAAGAATTAGAATAATTAGAACAAGGAGATGATTAATCATGAAATATAGCATTTTAATTCAATGGTCTGAAGAAGATAATGCCTATATCGCCAGTTTACCCGAATGGGGAAAATACGCTCAAACTCACGGCAGCACCTATCAAGAAGCCCTTGATAATGCCCAAGAAGTTTTAGAAGATTTGGTAGATATATATACCCAAGAAAATAAACCTTTGCCCTCGCCAAAACTATTACAAATAGCTTAGAAAATTACTAATGACTAATTTCCCAACCATTCCGGGATTAAAAGAACTACAAAAACAAACCAAAGGCGCATCAGCAATAACCGTCGCCATTCTTGATGGTGTAGTTGATACCGACCATCCCTGCTTCAACGGGGCAGACCTAACCCGTTTACCCACCCTCGTCCAGCATCAAGCCACCGCCGGGCAAATGTCCACCCACGGAACCCATATCGCCAGCCTCATCTTCGGACAACCCAATAGCGACATCCAAGGTATTGCCCCCCAGTGTCGAGGCCTACTGGGACTTAAACGCCAAATAAAGATCAAATCGAGTATAATCGTTAAAGAGTAAGCACTTTACGTTGAAAGATCAGCGATGAAAGAGACAACCCCAGCTGCGATGCCTCCCTGCTTTGACCGATGGTGTCGGCGGTTTGACAATTGCTTCAAAAACGAAGCGCAAAAAAACGGCTTCAGACAATATTTAGGAGGATTATTAGGGGAAAGTGAGAGGAAAAACCTCACTCAAATGGCCAATAATGCCGTC
>NZ_JASJFE010001091.1:0-11685 GCF_030067735.1 Microcystis sp. M53598_WE2
AGCGGTGGCTAAAGTCGCTCCCATCGACGGCAAATTGAGGATATTTTCCATTCAAGAAACCGCCGAAGTGGGACGCAGACCAAAAAAATAATCAACCTCTCCGGTTGGGACTAGACCAACCCGACTCCCGCCGTCTTCTTCCCTCGATAAAACCGTCATCGTAGTCTCTGGAATTGCGCGGATTATCATAGCGGGCAAAGTTAAACCCGTCCTCTAGTCCGCGCTGAAATTCTTGCTCTGGTGGCACAAATCGATAACGTTGTCTATTATCCTGTACCGCCCGGTTGATTAACAAGGCCCCCGCTCCAATACCCACGGCCTCACCAAAGGTTAAAGACTTAGCATAATCGATGTTAATTGTCAAGAAAGTTGTTGTTAAAATTAAGGCTTTTCCCCAATGTTGACCCATAAAATCCTCCTTCAAAAAATCAAGTTGACAACGAAACCAGTACAGATACAGAGTTTCTCATAAAATCGACCACCGACTCCCCAAAACGAAAACCTTGTACCTCACCATTACGATAACTGCTATTAGCTAGATTTAGAAGAATGGGAGTGAAAGCGAATCCCCAAGAAGACATCGTAGAGGAAACTCCAGAAATTCTTACCTTGCAGTAAACCTAAAGACTGTTCACAATCTTTCGCATCTAAAAGCGGTTTAGTGGCATAGTATGCCGGTTGGTATTTGTACCAGGGAATCGACGGCCAGAGATGATGCACGAGATGATAATTCTGCCCTAAAATCAGCAGATTTAAGAGGGGACTGGGGTAAACTCGGGCATTTTTCCAACGATTGCGCTCTTGGAAAGGACGATGGGGGAGATAATCGAAAAATAAACCGAGGGCAATTCCCACCACTAAAGCGGGAACAAACCAAAAATTCATCACATAGCTGATAAAACCGTATTGACAGGCGAAGATGACTATGGTAGCAACAAAAAGACGACTGAGGAACCATTCCAGCAGTTCGTATTTCCGCCAGAGTTGCCGCTTAAAAAAGAAGATTTCATGATAAAAAAATCTGGCCGCAATCATCCACAAAGGGCCGCCAGTGGAGACAAAATGATCTGGATCATTTTCGGGATCGTTAACGTGAGCGTGGTGCTGTAAATGGACTCTAGTGAAGACCGGAAAGGCAAAACCGAGCATTAAAGCACTGCCATGACCTAAAATAGCATTAAATAGCCGATTGCTATGGGCAGAATTATGAGAGGCATCGTGGATAACTGTCCCCGATAAATGTAAAGCGAGGACATTAGCACTAAAACAAATCCAGTCGGGCCAGGACCATAGCCAATAGCCACAGGTAGATAGGGTTATTAGGCTCAAGGCACTAAAAAACATGGTAACGTTTGGGTTGAAGCCCCCCGGTGCTTTTAAATACTCTTTGGGGACTGTCAGCAACATCTCGGCCGACTGCATTATGGGTGTTGCTCCTTATTGTGTTCGCTTTACTGGCGTAAATTATCATACTACGGCTTTTTCATAAAGTTTTGTAACATTATCTTAATTAATCTAAAGTTATGAAGAAAGTAAGGATTTGTTATATGGTCTTCCCCCCCAGTCCCCGAGGGAAAGCGAGGCTACAAGAGAAAATCACGGGCGCTTAACGCCAGTTTCGCACTTAAACGATTAAAAAATTCGGCTAGAGACTCGGCTTGAGAGGGAGCGATCGCTTGTTTCCCCCCTATCACCGATTCTACTCTATCCCGATCGCCGAAAATATCGACAAGACACTCCCTATCGATATCGAATTCATGCAGTAAAGATTCTAACGTAGCGGTAGGATTTGTTCGGGCGATCGGATAATGTTTCCGCTCGTATTCTTCCACTAATAACACCAATAAATCGAATAATAGTCCTTCGTCATTGCTTAACTCCCGTGACATCATCCCTTCAATTATGCTTAAAAATCGCTCGTATTCTTGGGAGTTATTAATCGGTTTCGGTTGATACTGCAAGAGTAAATCACCATAGGTTAATGGATTAGAAGTAGGGATCATTTTTCCAGTTCTCCTTATTGTATTCAGCGTGACTTAGAATATATTTAACGAAAATGGTTTGACGAGAATAATTGATGTCAGCGATTAAACGGTATTTGTTTCCCTTGATATTAAAAACTGTAAAATTTCCCACCGCCTCCGCTTTCGGGTAGCGACCTTGAACCTCTACTAAATTTTTCCAGTTAGCCTTACTAGCGAAGTTATACCAATCCCTAAGAGCGTCTTCCGCGTCCGAGTGGCGTTCCCAAAACTCTCGTAATTTGACTTTACTGATCACGCCCATCGATCGCTAGTTTTATTGTTGTTTTTAACTTAGATAAGTAGCTGGTTATAATTAAATTAAAAATGGATTTTAGGTTCGATCCCCCCTGCCCCCCTTGATAAGGGGGGTGCCGATAGGCGGGGGGATCTCCCTTGATAAGGGGGGCATCTGATAATTTTTAACGCCTACCTACTTAAACATCGATCGCTCTGATAATTATAGTGTATGTCAATTTTACCGATCGCCCCCCGCACCCTAGAAAAGCGCACCACTTCGCCGCTCTCTTGGGAGATCGCCCTAAATCCCGAATCGAGTAATCAATAGCTAGATAAAGCATAAGAAATATAAATAACAAAAACCTTGACAAAATCGGGGGGGTGGTAAAATTCGTGGGAATTTAGCTAAACAATGTATTCTATGCCACTTAAAAGTTCCTTTTGCTATTCCGTCGCCCTCGCCACGGTAGCCACCGCCACCCTCGCACCAGTTGCCAGCGCCGCAACTTTTAACTTTTCCTACACCTCCAGCTTAGGAACCATCACTGCGACGGTTGACGGAACCCTGCAACCAGATAACAACACGGTATTCGTCAGTTCTATCAGTAATACCACCTTTAACGGCTCTCCCGCCCCCGCTCTTCCGCTCGTAGGTCCATTCTTTGGTGGTTTAGCGCCTGAGGCGGTGCTATCCTTAGACGGAGCGGGACTGGATTTTGTCGCTTGTAACACGACGAATTGTATTGATGGATTCGGCTTTTTGCCCCCTAACGCTATTGTAGGTAACACGACCGACCTGTTCGCTTCCGGCAGTGCCTACGGTTCTGTTAACGAACTCTTCGTTCTCGCCAATTATTCCCTGACCCCGGCTGGTACTCCCACCGTTCCCGAACCTGCGACGGTTCTCGGTTTACTCTCTGTTGCCGGGGTCGGTTTATTGTGCAAAGGCCGGAAACTGGAAGGGTAATTTTGACCGATTGATCCCCCTGCCCTCCTTATCAAGGTGGGGTTGACTCATAGTAGGGTTGATTCATAGTAGGGTTGATTCATGAATCAACCCTACTTATCAAGGGGGTGTCTGACAACTTTTAACGCCTACCTACTTAACTAAAGGGATTAACGATCATCAATTGATTCTCGATTCGCTGACCATCTTGTAAATCTTCACTGTAGAGAATTTGACAGCCCGCTTCCAGAGCGCTGGCCAGTATTAAACTATCAAAAAAAACTTTATCGGGCATTAGCCTCGTCCCGATCGAATGTAAATCCCCGTGTATTTAAAGAAATCGCCTCGAACATCGTTTTTTCAGTTTTCTGGCTCGGATCGGGGATGATTTCCGAGTCATCCAAAACAATCACCCGCATCATCTTACCTTCCCATCGAGAAGAATATCGGGGGGGAACGCTCACCCGACCCTTATGAATAACCGTCCTAAATTCGATCGCTTCCATACATGGCTCCAATTAAACCCTATCTCTACTTTAGCTCTAGAGTTAGGCGAGCGATTAAATCCTATCAGGGGAACTGGGACAACGGGAACACCGAAACGGAGACTTTGACATCCTCACCGCCGTAAACGGACGGTGATTCCTCACCACGCCACCTTTTTAGGATGGTCGTTGAATGGGGTTGACGCGACCCGGGATGCTGCTACCTTAGCGGTAGTCTTACGCTTTCCTCCACGTCCGTTTTGATTGTCCGAATGCCCTCCGGCCACTTTGAACAAGTCGAAAAAATCTAATGTTCAACCTTATTTCCTAGAAAGTTTTACTCGTTCAAGGCCGAATTTGAATTCTTTTCTGAACAAAACCCCCTACTATCTGTTGTCAAGGTTCAGTTTTTAGCTTGGTTATCGCTTTTTCCATTGTAGCTTAAAGCCGTCCTAAAAGGACGGGGTTTTAACCCAAATTTTCGATAACCGAGAAAAACCTAGAGATAAAACACCTGATTGCTACCAATATATATGAGTGGTTTATCTTCGATGGGAATATCTTCGAGAGACTATTCGCACAAAATCAGGAACTTGTCAGACAGTTTAATGACTTTGAGACGGGGAGACTAACGGGAAAAACCACCGACTTCTTCTACAAACAGATAGGAGAACCCTTCCTGAACTCCATACTCGATTCCCTGACATACACCCATTTTGACTTGCGGGAATACACCCAAACCATCCGGGAGGACGAACATAACCTCATCAGTCTCTATAAAATCTTTTCTCCCGAACACCTGTTAAAACTCCCCTTTGCGAACGATAGCAACAGTCTCGACAAAAACTTTTATAGTGAACTGCTGCATATCATCGGATTGACAGAGAGAAAAGAGGGAGGAACAAAACTCATCCGACATCTGCAACCGGCAGCGCGACAACCCGGTTCGCTGCTAGAGAACGCTATCAGTCAAGTGGAGAGTTTAGATAAAATCTCTCGTTTACCCAATCCCGAGGAATTTGGGGAGACGGAGGAGGAGAGACTATTGAATATCGGTTTAGAGTTAGGGATAACCTGGATAAATAGAATCCTCTTCCTCAAACTATTAGAAGCGCAGATAATTAGGTATCATCGGGGGGATAAATCCCTAGGGTTTCTCAATTTAAGCAAAATTGCCGACTATGACGACTTAAATCGCTTATTTTTCAGCGTCTTAGCAAAAAAACAGTCAGAAAGAAGCAAAGACATCCAGAATACCCATACTCAGGTTCCCTATCTCAACAGTTCCCTATTTGAACCGACGGAATTAGAACAATCAACCATAGTTATCAGTAACCTGCGTTCGGAGAATATAGAGATTTTTGCAGGAACAGTCTTAAAGGATAGTCAGGGGAAAAAGCGAACAGGAGAAATCAACGCTCTAGCATACCTATTCGAGTTTCTCAATGCCTACGATTTTAGCAGCGAAGGTGGGGAAGCGATACAGGAGGATAACAAGACTCTTATCAATGCGTCGGTGTTGGGATTAATCTTCGAGAAAATCAACGGATATAAGGATGGTTCCTTTTTCACCCCCGGTTTCATCACTATGTATATGTGTCGGGAAACGATTCGACGCGCAGTGATAGAGAAATTTAACCAGAGTCAGGGATGGGATTGTCAGACAATCGAGGATGTATATAACCGCATCAAAGATAAAACGGCAGCCAATGCTATTATCAATAGTCTCAAAATTTGTGATCCTGCGGTGGGTTCGGGACATTTTCTTGTTTCTGCTTTGAACGAGATAATCGCAATTAAGAGTGAGTTACAGATTTTAGTGGATAAAGAGGGGAAAACTCTCAGGGATTATCGGGTTGAGGTGGTGAACGATGAGTTAATCGTCACCGATGATGACGGTAATCTGTTTGAGTATAATCCCCGCAACCGAGAAAGTCAGCGAGTACAGGAGACTTTATTTCAGGAAAAACAGCGTCTGATTGAGGGGTGTCTCTTTGGAGTTGATATCAATCCCAACTCGGTGAAAATCTGTCGGTTGCGTTTATGGATTGAGTTACTCAAGAATGCTTACTACAAAGCAGATAATGAGTTAGAGACGTTACCGAATATCGATATTAATATCAAGGTTGGCAATTCTCTGATTAGTCGCTTTGGGTTATCCAATGATTTACAAGTCTTTTCCCGCAAAAGTCGTTTAAGTATCGAGAGTTATAAGGATGCGGTGAGAGTCTATCGCAACGCGGAGGATAAATCGCAAAAGCGCGAGATGGAGAGATTGATAAGTGAGATTAAGAGTAGTTTTCGTCAGACTTTACAGGGAGATAATCCTCTGAAAAAGCGCTTGCGCGGTTTGGAAACGGATTTATATAGTCTAGAGAATCAAATTTTGTTATTTGAGGAGTCACCCAAGGAAAAGAAAGCGCGGGAAAGGAAGATTAGTCAGTTAAGGAATGAGATTGATAAGTTACGTCCGCAACTAGAGGAGATTGAAAGCGGTAAGATTTATCATAATGCTTTTGAATGGCGCTTCGAGTTCCCCGAAGTCCTAGACGATAAGGGGAATTTTGTCGGTTTTGATGTGGTAATTGGCAATCCTCCTTATTGGGACTTAAACGCCAAATAAAGATCAAATCGAGTATAATCGTTAAAGAGTAAGCACTTTACGTTGAAAGATCAGCGATGAAAGAGACAACCCCAGCCGCAATGCCCCCATGCTTTGACCGATGGTGTCGGCGGTTTGACAATTGCTTCAAAAACGAAGCGCAAAAAAACGGCTTCAGACAATATTTAGGAGGATTATTAGGGGAAAGTGAGAGGAAAAACCTCACTCAAATGGCCAATAATGCCGTCGGAGTAGTTTATAACCGATTACATCACTTTTTGACCGAATCTCCTTGGTCAGACCGTCAGGTGAATGAATGTCGGTTGCAAGTGATGAACCAATGCCGCCAGACGCAAATCCCCCGAGGATTTTCCCTGATTGTCGATGACTCAGGACATCGAAAAAGTGGCAATCTGACCGCCGGAGTTGGCAGGCAGTACCTGGGAGAAATTGGCAAGACAGACAACGGAATAGTCGCCGTCACTACCCATCTCTACGACGGCAAAAAAAGTGTCCCCCTAGACATTGAAATTTATCAACCGGCTAGTTCCTTAGCCGAGGGGAAAGAAGACAAAGAATTTAAGAAGAAACCAGAGATAGCGATAGATTTAATTGACCGGAGCTTAACCAGAGGCTATCGACCGAAAATCGTCTTAATAGATGCTGGTTATGGCAACAACACAAATTTTCTCAAAGCCCTGGAAGAAAGAAAGCTAAAATACTTAGGAGGATTGGCAAAAAATCGAAAAGTAATTATTGAAAAAGAAGGGGGTGTGGAAGAAACAATCCAGCTTGAGCAACTAGCAAAAAGCCTATCAGAAAAGGATTGGGAGAAAATCACCCTAAATCTAGATAAAGAAAAAACGGTTTGGGTAGCGGTATTCAGAGCGAAAATATCTCAACTAGAAGGAGAAAGGAACTTGGCGATCGTCATGAATGCAAGTTCAATGGAAAAAGCCACAGAGGTGGACTATTTCATCACCAATGTAGTTGAGGCAGATACAGTAACAGCTTCGTGGATAGTGAGGACTTACACCGAAAGAAATTGGGTGGAAGTATTCTACCGAGAAGCCAAAGGATGGTTAGGGTTAAGGGAATATCAAGTCAGGGATAAACGAAGCTTACTTCGTCATTTTATCCTGGTGTTTTGTGCCTATACATTTATCCTGTGGCATAAGTTAACTGGGGGATTGCAAAGGCGGTGGGCGAATCGACCTTTAAACACTTTTGTGGAAGCCTTGGAAGCTTTTCGGACAGCGATGTCTTTCCGTTTCTTTGAGTGGCTGACCGAGAATCGGGATGTGTTTGCCGCTTACAAAGCCAGTTTAGGCTTTGTTTGGGCTTGAAATTTGTTTAAGTCCCAATAGGAAATCTGCTCGATTACCGAAAGCGGGTTACTAATGCCGTTATTCCAGAAGGTTGTCCAAAGTTTATCTATTTTGGATTTTAATTCGCCGGTGATCATCGCTGTTTATTTGTTCACTGCTTTTAGTATTGCAGTAATATTGTACTAAAAATCGAGGTTTCAGGGTGAAAAATGCTATTAGGTACTTAAGTGATTAGCTTTTGTCCCTTGCTTGCCCCACCTCCCACCTCCCCCTTACCTGTACGGACGGGAAAAAAGTTTTTTCGGGTACAGGAAGTATGTAAAATGGAATGTTGATCTTTCTTGGCCTAAACAGCATTTCATGATTTCGAGTAACGACTTTCGGAGTGGCACGACCATCGAGATAGATGGCTCTGTCTGGCGGGTGGTGGAATTCCTGCACGTTAAACCGGGCAAGGGATCGGCCTTCGTGCGAACCAAGTTAAAAAATGTTCAGACCGGCAACGTGGTAGAACGGACGTTCCGGGCGGGGGAAACCTTGCCCTCAGCCACGATCGAAAAGCGCACCATGCAGCACACCTACAAAGAAGGCGATCAGTTTGTCTTCATGGACATGGAGACTTTTGAGGAAGCAACTCTCACCCCGGTACAAATGGGCGATCGAGCCAAGTATCTGAAAGAAGGAATGGAAGTCAATATTCTCTTTTGGAATGATCAAGTGTTAGACATAGAATTGCCCACTTCGGTAATCTTGGAAATCACCGATACGGATCCAGGAGTCAAGGGAGATACGGCCACCGGTGGCACGAAACCGGCGATCGTAGAAACGGGAGCGCAGGTGATGGTTCCCCTGTTTATTTCTATCGGTGAAAGGATTAAAGTGGATACCCGGGATGGTTCCTATCTGGGACGGGAATAACTGTGATGAGAAGCCCAGAAATGAGGCATTAGGGACGGGTTTAGGACTAAAGCCAGTGTTTCTGAGCCTGTTTCCCAAAACTTAGCCGCTAGATGGGAAAAATCGATAGTTTGGTGGGTGCGAATTTGGATTTGTTGCTTTTTATTTGCGAGGGGATTTCAGAGCGGTGACTATTGATTACAACGAAATTCGAGAACTGATCAAAACATTGGCAGCAACGGATATCAGTGAATTTAGCCTGAAAAGTGCAGATTTAGAGCTAAATATCCGCAAAGGAACCGTTAATACTGCCCTTGGGCCTCTCGCCGCTCCCTTGCCGGTGGTGACTGCCCCGGTCGCCGCTCCAGTGGTAGCCGCAGGTCCCACCCCGGTCCCAGAAACCCCCACTGCCGAACCCGTGGCCGCCGCTATGGATAAAAAATGGCTGGCGATTACCTCTCCCATGGTCGGCACTTTTTATCGCGCTGCTGCTCCCGATGAACCCTCTTTCGTGGAAAAAAACGATCGGATCCGTGTCGGACAAACGGTCTGTATCATCGAAGCGATGAAGTTGATGAATGAAATCGAAGCGGAGGTGGCCGGGCAAATCGTCGAAATCGCCGTCGCTAACGGTGAACCGGTAGAATTCGGTCAGACATTAATGTGGGTTAATCCCGAATAGATAGAATGAAAGCTATCCTCATGACCGCCGTGGATGTCCTACAGCTTCAGGAAGTCCCCACCCCGAAAATTAGTCAACCGCATCAGGTTTTAGTAGCATTAAAAGCCGCTGGTGTCAACCCTATTGATACAAAAATTCGTAAACGCGGCACTTTTTACCCCGAGCAAATGCCGGCCATTTTGGGCTGTGACGGGGCGGGAATTGTCGAGGCCGTTGGGGCGGCGGTGCAGGATTTTCGCCCCGGGGATGAAGTGTATTTTTGTAACGGCGGACTGGGCAAGGCCGGCACGGGAAATTATGCTGAATATGCCCTGATCGAGGCGGATTATCTAGCCCACAAGCCGAAATCTCTTTCTTTTGCCGAGGCGGCCGCTGTACCTTTAGTTTTAATCACCGCTTGGGAAGCACTCTATGATCGCGCCCGTCTTCAGTCGGGACAAAGCGTACTTATCCATGGCGGGGCCGGGGGTGTTGGTCATGTCGCGATTCAATTGGCGAAACTGAAGGGGGCTAAAGTTTATACGACGGTGGGAAATAGCGATAAAGAGCGTTTAGTGCGGCAATTAGGGGCAGATTACCCGATTTTATACAAACAAACCGATTTTGTCGCGGCGATACTTCAAGAAACCGCAGGGAAAGGGGTAGATATCGCTTTTGATACGGTGGGAGGGGAAACTTTTGGCCAAACTTGCCGAGCGGTGCGAGTGTACGGCGATATGGTGACGATTTTGGAACCTACGGGCAGCTGGAAGGAAGCACGCGATCGCAATTTGCGGATTAGTTTAGAATTAATGTTAACCCCGGCTTTGATGGGACTGCCAGAAGCGCAAAAATATCAAACAGAAATTCTCAGACAAGGGGCGCGTTTAATTGACGAGAAAAAGTTAACTATTCATCTCTCCCAAACCTTTCCTTTAGCGGCAGCTATCAGCGCTCATCAATTGCTAGAAACTGGTTCGATGACGGGGAAAATAGCCCTAATTATTGACTAGAAATCTGCTGGTCACTATTTTCTCTCATAAGCTGCCCGCGTATTTAGGGTTGGCTGAATAAATCTAAAAACCTTGTTGGATAAGACTTTTAGACCTTTTTGAAATCCCAAAGTGGCCGGCATGGGAGTGATCAGGGGGAAAATCCCTGGACTTTTTCCCTGAAAATTAGGTAATTGACCACCTGAAAATCGGTAAAACCCTACACCCTGCCCCCTGGAAAAACTTTTTGCCGCAAACCCTAGATAGTCAACAGTTTAGTTGAAACCCGATTAAATTTTCGATCGCTTTGACCAAATCTTGATTAGTCCAATTCCGGTACAAACAAGCGGCGATCGCACATCCCCCCGCACCCACTCCCTCTTTGACAAAACCCTGTTGATAAGCTTGCAAAACCGGGTATTTAGAGGCAGAAAAGTCTAATTGTGTGGCTAATAAAGGCAATTTTCCGATCATGCGGGCTAATCCCACCGTATCCCCCGTTTTATCTTCCGCTACCCAGCGAGTTGTGCCGACGATGATATTTTCCCAGTTAACCGGATAGGCATATTTAGCCACTAGAGCTTGAATTAGGGCAGAAACGGCTAACATTTGGGTTCCTCCGGCGAGGAGTACCCCACCCTGCCCACTGGCGGCGATGGCCATGCCAGCGACGAAAATCTGCTGGGGATCGCCTAGGGCGGCGATTACCTCAAAAGGATCAAAAATTTCTTTTCGGGCTAATCCCTGCTCAACTATTGACTGTTTCTGAGCATGATTGCACTGGGGATGGCTGCTGTTAACTTTGCCGTTGGCTCGATAACCCAATCCGGTGAGGATGGCGAGGGCGGTGGTGGTGCCGCCGACCACGCACTCGCCGATAATTAGATAACTAGACTGGCGGGCTAATTTTTCTCCCCAAGTTAATCCTTGGGCGAACAGGTGTTTTACTATGGTCAGGTCTAGGGCGCGGCCGGTGGAGAGACAACGGGCCGGTTGTCCCCCCAGTTCGATATAATCGACGGCCGGGGGCAAGGGTAAACCGGCGTTAAAAACGAGGACGGGAATGGCTAATTTTTCCACCACGGCGCGGGTAATATAGGCGGGGGAGGCTCCCACCGTTAGGGGGGGTAAGGGATAACGGGGATGGGGTGAAACTCCTTTAACGATAAATTCGGCATCAGCGATCGCTGTATATTTTCTATCTTCCGGGGTAGCACCGGCGGTGGAGATTCCGGGGATTAATCCCGTCTCGGTAAACCCCAAAACTAGGGCAAATATCGGACAACATTTTTGATGGCGCTGTAACCAATTTTGCCCCCGTTCGATTTCCGTGTAAATTTTAATCATCTGTTGATTTTGTCCTCTTACTTATCACTATTTCCCTCTCTCCATGAGATGATCTTTGATTTCAACATATTTAGAAAATAAGTTATCAATACTAGCCAGTTTTGCCCCGTATGCTAGGGCTGTAGCCATAATAATACGGTCAAAAGGATCTTTGTGAATGGGAGAT
>NZ_JASJFE010000969.1:0-3090 GCF_030067735.1 Microcystis sp. M53598_WE2
ACAAGCAACGGATAAAAGTAGCTAGGCTTCATCTTAAAGTGTCAAGACAACGTAAAGACAAAGCAATTAAAGACGCTTTGGCGTTAGTCCAGTCTAATGATCTGGTAGTCTATGAAGCTTTAAAGGTAAGAAACTTAGTCAAAAACCGTAAGCTTGCCAAGTCGATTAGTGATGCTTCTTGGTATCAATTCACTGAATGGTTTGAATTTTTTGCCAAGATTTATCGGATTGTCTGTGTTGCTGTTCCTCCCCATTTCACTTCTCAAGATTGTTCAGTTTGTGGGACGAGAGTTCAAAAAACATTAAGCACTAGAACTCATCAATGTCCTAATTGTCAAACAGTCTTAGATAGGGATCATAATGCAGCAATAAATATTCTTAAAAAAGGGTTACAATATTTGGGAAATCATCTCAACGGTACTGTTGGGCAAACAGAAACCGACCCAAACGCCTTGGGAGAGTCCGACCTCTGGGTTTTCAGTGGAGACATTGAGAATCTAAGCTGTCTCGTTGAACAAGGAATTTCTAACAGCGATGTGGAAAGAATCCCCCGTCACAGCGTAGCTTGACGGTGGGAGTATGTCAACTCACCTTGGCGGCGTATTATTGACAATATTGAGAGCATAAAGGCGAAAACGCTCTAGATCGGCTTGCAGGGTTGATTCCACCACTCGACCGAGGAAAAGATTATCCATCAATTTTCCTAACCAACCTGGTATAGCATAGGCTGCTGTCAGTCGCACAATACTCCTACCATGACGGTCATAAAAACGAATGGCCCCGCGGTTAGGCAAACCGTCCACGGATTCCCATTGAATCATCTGGTGGGGGACAATTTTCAGTATCCGTGACAACCAAGTAAATTCTAGACCACCACTGGCTAACTTCCAACGGGAAAGCTCTGGCTCCTCCTCTAGAATTTTCACCGATTCGATCCATTTCATCCACTGGGGCATTTGTTCTAAATCTGACCAGAGATCCCAAACCAGATCGATCGGCGCGTCCACTTCTACCTGTACACTATGTTCTAACCAAGTCATTCGTTAATTCTGGCGATGCTGAATATTTCTATGATAACGGCTATTAGTCTTTAGCTTTTGACTCAATGATAAAATAAAAACAATCTTCGAGGTTTAATTTTACTATGTTAATCAGAAAACTGCTCGAATGTGAGGAATTCATCGCCGGTGATCATACCCGATTGCGCGAGTTATTGCATCCCGATAAACAGCCGTTAAATCTACGTTATAGTTTAGCCCACGCCTGGGTAGATGTGGGGGAAACTTCTACTCCCCACGCTTTAAAAACTGCGGAAGTTTATTATATTTTGCAAGGACAAGGGGAAATGCACATCGATGAGGAAGTGCAATTAGTGACTGTCGGTGCTGCCATTTATATACCTCCTCTAGCTAAACAATATATTCATAATTGTGGGGAGGAACCCTTAATTTTCTTGTGCATTGTCGATCCTGCTTGGCGACTAGAAGACGAAATTATCTTTGAGTAAACCTAATGAATATTGGCATTATTGGACTGGGTTTAATTGGTGGTTCCTTGAGCTTAGATTTCCGCTCACAAGGTTATAAAGTTTTGGGAGTTTCTCGTCAACAATACACCTGTGATATCGCTGTACAAAAAGGAGTGGTAGATGAATCTAGTACCAGTTTAGAATTATTGGCTACTGCCGATTTAATCTTTATTTGTACTCCCATACATTTAATTGTGCCAACTTTGCAAAAATTAACTCCCTATTTAAAACCCCAAGCCATTGTCACCGATGTGGGATCGGTTAAAGGGGCAATTGTGGCCAATTGTAGTCGATTATGTCCGAATTTTGTCGGTAGTCATCCTATGGCTGGGAAAACCGAACAGGGAATTAATGCGGCACAATGTGGTTTATTTGTCAATGCCCCATATCTGATTACTCCCCTTGAATCTACCCCTAACTTTGCCGTGGAAATCTTAACCGAAATAGTACAAAAATTAGGCTGTAAAATTTATTATTCTTCCCCCGAAGAACACGATCGAGCCGTGGCATGGATTTCCCATCTGCCAGTAATGATTAGTACCAGTTTAATCCAAGCTTGTGCGAAAGAACAAGACCTGAATATTCGCAAATTAGCGGAAAATTTAGCTAGTTCTGGTTTTCGCGATACCAGTCGCGTCGGTGGTGGCAATCCCGAATTAGGTTTAATGATGGCTAAATACAATCGTCAAGCTTTATTGATATCTTTGGCAAATTATCGGCAAAATCTTGATCAAATTGTTGACTATATTGCAGGAGAAAAATGGCAGGAAATAGAGGAAATTCTCGTTTCTAGTCATCAATATCGAGCCAAGTTTATTCAATAAAAATACCATTGTCCCAGCAATTATCTCGCGGCACTGTATCATAGATTTATACTCAGCAAACCAATAAAATGATATGACCACCTTTTTCGACTTTGAAGCCGAATTTGTTGACTCCTTACGTTGCCTACCGATGACCGTAAGAATGAAACTAGATACCTGTGGAGTTAAATTAAAATTATCCCATTGGATGCAGTTGAGTCAACCGGAAAGAATGGTATTAGTTAATATGGCTTGTACGACGGCAGCAGAAGCCAAAATCTATCGAGATTTTCTGCAAAAATTAATCGCCGAAAAAACTGGCAATCCCCCGGAAGAACTAGCAATAGATCCCGCTCCTGCTTGGCTAGATGATAGCCAGATTCCCGATACAGTCCGAGAAAAAGCTAGAGAATTCCAGATCGAAATTAGTTTAGAACAATGGCAAAAATTGCCACCATCCCAACGGTTTGCCCTGATTAAACTCAGTCGTCCGGGTCATGAAAATCTCAACTTCTATCCGGCCCTGAAAGAGTTCCATATAGTCGATGCCTAACTCAAGAACCTATGCTATATTAAGTTTGTTTCTACCTTACTTTGGCGAGAAATTAGTATTTTATACCAGATCAATCTCGAATTAAAACGGGGGGAAATAGCGGATGATAGCTGGTTTAATTAGTCCCAGCAAAGGTAAGATTTTCTGCCATGGCAAACCTTAACGGGACTTAATAAATAAATTGCAGGAACTCGCTGCTCTGGAAC
>NZ_JASJFE010000170.1:0-8260 GCF_030067735.1 Microcystis sp. M53598_WE2
ATGTTCAGCAAAATCGATCGGTTATTAGCTTTGATTAGTCCTTCGGTAAGAGTTATAAACCAGAGAAAAGAGCCATTAAGAGCGGCAATCAGCTGAAAAAGCTCAAAAACTGAATTTTAGCCTGAAGGCTTACCTTAGCTTGCTGAAAGCTGAATCCCGTTGATAATTTTTTTTACTTGAATCGCCGTGGTTATCCAAATCGACTCAACTCAAAACTACGAAACTAAAACCCAAGAGATCGCTAGACAACTTTTAGCCGAAACTCGGGAAAAAAAAGGTCTTTGGTCTGCTTTACAGGATCAAATGCGTTGGGATGATAAATTACTCGATTGGGCAATGTCTAACCCCAATTTACGAGTACAATTATTCCGTTTTATTGACTGTTTACCCGCTTTACGCAGTAATGCCGAGATCGCTAATCATCTCCAACAATACCTCGGTGATGCTTCCGTAGAACTGCCCAGTGCGCTGAAAAGTATCCTCAACTTTAGTGATCCTAACTCCTTACCCGCTCAAACGGCCGCCAGTCTGATCAGTAAATCCGTAGAAACCTTAGCTCGTAAGTATATCGCCGGGGAAGACCTAGGGCAAATTACTCGCACTGTCACCCGTCTGCGGAAGGAAAAAATGGCTTTTACCATAGATCTCCTCGGTGAAGCGGTAATTACTGAAGCGGAAACCCAAGTTTATCTACAAAGTTATCTGGATTTAATGACCCATTTGGCTCAAGAAGCGAGCAAATGGAATAAAGTTAGCCAAATTGATGAAGCGGACGGCGACTTACTACCACAAGTGCAGGTTTCTGTCAAGCTAACTGCCTTTTATTCTCAGTTTGATCCCATGGATCCGATTGGTAGTAAGGAGAAAGTTTGCGATCGCATTCGCCTACTGTTGCGACGCGCTCAGGAGTTAGGGGTGGCAGTCCATTTTGATATGGAACAGTACGTTTATAAAAACCTCACCCTGGCTATCCTGAAAGAATTACTCCTAGAAGAAGAATTTCGCAGTCGTACCGATATTGGCATCACCCTACAGGCATATTTAAGAGATTCTGCCCAAGATTTACAAGATTTAATTAATTGGGCCAAAAAGCGCGGTTATCCCCTGACTGTCCGGCTAGTCAAAGGCGCTTACTGGGATCAGGAAACGATTAAATCTCGGCAAAATCACTGGCCACAGCCGGTATATAACGAAAAATCGGCCACAGATGCCAATTATGAACGGATGACGCAGTTATTATTGGAAAATCATCAATATTTATACGCCGCCATCGGTAGTCATAACGTGCGATCCCAAGCCTTGGCCTGTGCGATCGCAGAAAGTTTAGAAATTCCCCGTCGTCGCTTTGAAATGCAGGTATTGTACGGCATGGGCGACCAATTAGCCAAAGCGTTAGTGAAGCGGGGTCATCGGGTGCGGGTTTATTCCCCCTACGGACAACTCTTACCCGGTATGGCCTACCTAATCCGCCGTTTATTAGAAAATACCGCTAATAGTTCCTTCCTAAGGCAAAATTTGGAGGATCGTCCCGTGGAAGATTTAATCGCAGCCCCCCGGGTTTTAGGCAAGGATAACCCGATTATCCCCGGTTTTCCTAATGCCCCCGATACAGATTATGCCAACGAGCAATTACGAAATAAAGCGAGTCAAGCCCTTACTTTTGTCAAAAATTCCCTCGGTAAAACCTATTTACCCCTAATTAACGGCGAATACGTCGCCACCAATGTTCAAATTAATTCCGTTAATCCCTGTAACCCGCAGGAAATAGTGGGTAAAGTGGGCTTAATTGAGGTGGAACAGGCAGAAAAAGCGATCATAGCGGCAAAACAGGCTTTTCCCGCTTGGAAACGCACTCCAGTGGCTAAAAGAGCCGAAATACTGCGAAAAGCGGCGGATTTGATGGAAGCGCGACGACACGAGTTATCGGCCTGGATTTGTTTGGAAGTGGGCAAAGTTATCCAACAGGCGGATCCGGAAGTGTCAGAAGCGATCGATTTTTGCCGTTATTACGCCTCCGAGATGGAAAGACTGGATTTAGGGCATAATTTCGACGTAGCAGGTGAGAATAATCGTTATTCCTACCAACCCCGGGGTATTGCTTTAGTGATTTCTCCCTGGAATTTCCCCCTAGCCATTGCGGTGGGGATGACAGTAGCGGCTTTAGTAGCTGGTAACTGCACGCTATTGAAACCTGCCGAGACTTCTTCGGTAATTACGGCGAAATTTGCCGAGATTCTCCTAGAAGCGGGTATTCCTGCCGGAGTCTTCCAATATATCCCGGGTAAAGGTTCGCAAGTGGGGGCGCATTTAGTTAGCCATCCCGATGTTCACCTAATCGCCTTCACCGGTTCACGAGAAGTGGGCTGTCGCATCTATACAGATGCCTCTATCGTGCAAAAGGGTCAAAAACACCTAAAACGAGTTATCGCCGAAATGGGCGGCAAAAATGCCCTAATTGTCGATGAGAGTGCCGATTTAGATCAGGCCGTTGTCGGTGCGGTTAAGTCCGCTTTTGGCTACACCGGCCAGAAATGTTCCGCCTGTTCGCGGATAATTGTTCTGGAAAGCGTCTATGATAGCTTTGTGGATCGCTTTGTCGAGGCTACCAAGTCCCTCAATATCGGGCCGACGGATTTACCGAGTACGGAAGTAGGACCGGTTATCGACGAGAAAGCTCAAGCAAGAATTCGGGAATATATCGAAACTGGTAAAAAAGAGGCTGAATTAGCCCTAGAAATGCCAATTCCAGAAGTGGGTTACTTCGTCAGTCCCACCGTCTTTAAAAATGTTCCCCCTGATGCGGTAATAGCGATGGAGGAAATTTTTGGTCCAGTGGTGGCGATTATCAAAGTGAGCAATTTCGAGGAAGCTTTAGCTGTAGCTAACGGAACCGACTATGCTTTAACCGGCGGCTTATATTCTCGCACTCCTGCCCATATTAACCGAGCTACGCAGGAATTTGAAGTAGGAAACCTCTATATTAACCGGGGAATCACCGGCGCGATTGTCTCCCGTCAACCCTTCGGGGGTTTCAAGATGTCGGGGGTAGGTTCCAAGGCTGGGGGTCCCGATTATCTGCTGCAATTCCTAGAACCTCGTCACATCAGCGAGAATATTCAACGTCAGGGATTTGCACCGATTGAAGGGGCCGATTAAGCGATATAGCCAAAATTGGCGATTATTGGGGGTTTATACCCCCAAATCGGGTTAAATTATCGGCTAAGACTAAATCCAGTTATTAAAAACTGATTATTTATTCTCCGTTTTGCCTTCTGCATGAGGAGAAAACGGGTTTCTCCGAGAAACCCGTTTTCTGTGCGTTACTCAACGGATTTAGTATCAGGAGTCGGTCGTCAGGAGTCAGTATTCAGGAGACTATTTTTATTTGTTTTCCCTTCCCCCCACTTCCCTATCTCCCCACTCCCCTATCTCCCCCCGCAACGCGCACGAAGTGGTCTCCCCACTCTCCTAGACTTTTTAAACAGGATTTAGTATCACAGGGGACTCCCCAGCTGTTGTCTTTCCTAGCTGATTTCTTGGCTGTCAACCTACTGCTATATACTTAAGTTGAGAATTGCGTCGGCCTATCAAGAAAAGACTATGACGATTGAAACCGTTGCCACAAAACCCTTTAGTGACCAGAAACCGGGGACTTCTGGATTGCGAAAATCCGTTCCCGTTTTTCAACAACCCCATTATCTGGAAAATTTTATTCAAGCTATCTTCAATACTTTAGACGGTATCGAGGGTCAAACCCTAGTTGTCGGTGGAGATGGTCGTTATTATAACCGTCAAGCTATTCAAACTATCCTGAAAATCGCCGCCGCTAACGGTATCGGTAGAATACTCGTGGGAACCGATGGTATTGTCTCCACTCCCGCTATTTCTGGGTTAATTCGTGAAAATAACGCTTTTGGCGGTATTGTTCTCTCCGCTAGTCATAACCCCGGCGGTCCGGAGGGGGATTTTGGCATTAAGTACAACATTACTAACGGCGGACCGGCCCCGGAAAATATCACCGATGCAATTTATGCTGAGACGAAGGTGATTAGCAGTTATAAAATCCTCTTAGGGGCCGATATTAATCTCGATCGCCCCAGTTCCTTTAAACTGGGAACTATGGATGTGGAAGTGATCGATGCGGTCACTCCCTACGTCAAAATGATGGAAAAGATTTTTGATTTCGATCGCATTCAGGCCCTACTCACTTCAGGTAAGTTTAAAATGTGCATGGATTCTCTCCACGCGGTGACGGGTCCCTACGCTTATGCCATATTTGAACAGCGTTTAGGCGCGCCCAAAGGTACAGTATTAAATGGTATTCCCTTAGAGGATTTTGGTGGTGGTCATCCCGACCCTAACCTAGTCTATGCCCATGATCTGGTAGAAATTCTCTTTGGTCAAGAGGCTCCGGATTTTGGGGCTGCTTCCGATGGAGATGGCGATCGCAATATGATCCTCGGTCGGAATTTTTTTGTCACCCCTAGTGATAGTTTAGCTGTACTGACTGCCAACGCTCATCTAGTACCGGGCTATCAAAATGGTATCACGGGAGTGGCGCGATCGATGCCCACCAGTGCGGCGGCCGATCGAGTAGCGGCTAAACTGGGAATTGACTGTTATGAAACTCCCACCGGTTGGAAATTCTTCGGTAATTTGTTAGATGCGGGGAAAGCAACCCTTTGCGGGGAGGAAAGTTTCGGCACGGGTTCCAATCATATTCGCGAAAAAGATGGTTTATGGGCGGTTCTTTTCTGGTTAAATATTTTGGCAGTTAAAGGGGAATCTGTAGAGGAAATTGTTCGCAGTCATTGGCAAGAATTTGGTCGTAATTTCTATTCTCGTCATGATTATGAAGAAGTCGCCTTAGAACCGGCAAAAGAGATGATGGCACGTCTCCAGAAGCTGGTTTTAGACCTTAAGGGTAAACAATTTGGTAACTATGAAGTGGAATATGCCGATGATTTTAGCTATACGGATCCCGTGGATGGTAGTGTGAGTAAAAATCAAGGCATTCGCATTGGTTTTACCGATGGTTCTCGGATTATTTACCGTCTATCGGGTACGGGAACTAAAGGGGCAACTCTTCGGGTTTATCTAGAAAGTTATGAACCGGACGCAAGTAAACACGATATCGACACCCAAAAGGCCCTACAACCCTTAATTGATTTAGCCGAAGAAATCGGTCAAATTCGTCAATCTACCGGACGGGAACAACCAACGGTTATTACCTAAAATCTAGGGATCAGCTATCAGTTTTTATCGGGGAAATTTTTGACCTGCTCATCACTGATAGCTACTCCTTAATTACTTTCAGTAATTGCTTTGTGGTACAATTTCTGAATTCCCGTCACTAATTTATCTAACATCGATCGATGGCTATCATGAGTCGGATCAAAACTCTGCACTTTGGTTAATAATTTTGCTTCCTGTACGTCCACGTCGTCATCGCTATAGATTAAAGTGCTAATCGATGTTAGTAGATCTTGATAGATTTCTGGACTAGGATTATCGCCTAAATAGGACTCTAACCATCGATAACATTCACTGGTTTTAACTGGTTTTAGTTCCGATAATAGTGGTTTTATCTCCGGATCATCATCAAGTTTTTCCCTTACAGCTACCTGTCGTAAATAATTTCTTTCTGATGGTTGAATGACACCATCAATCCAAGCAACACCGATGAGAATTTTCAGTAATTGTTTATTTTTCATCCCACACTTCCTTGACTAACTTAGCCATAAAAAAACCGTCTTGATTATGCCGATGGGGTAACACTTCGATCGCTCCCGTTTCTGTATAGTATTCTGAGACGCATGAATTAGAGTCAGGAGTGGCCATTTTCCAATCGGGATGAGCCGCTAAAAACTGCTCGATCACTCTTTCATTTTCTAACGGATCGAGAGTACAGGTGGCATAAACTAAGATTCCCTTCGGTTTTACCCAAGTGGCAGCCGAGGCTAAAAGTTCCCCCTGTCGTTTGGCTAGTACAGGTAAATTTTCGGGTGTTTGTCGCCAACGTATATCAGGACGCTTGTGCAGGGTTCCCAATCCTGAACAGGGAGCATCGATTAGTACACGATCGGCGATGCCGTGCCACTGGGGACGATCGCGACTATCCCCTAGATGTATTTCGATCGCTTTTAAGTCTAATCTTTTAATATTGGCTTCTAACTGTCGTAAACGGGATGCCGTTTGATCACAGGCTAATATTCTACCCCGATCGCCCATTAATTCGGCAATATGAGTGGTTTTTCCCCCCGGTGCCGCGCAAGCGTCGATAATTGTCTCTCCGGGCTGGGGATCGAGGAGATAAGTGACTAATTGGGCGCTAATATCCTGTAGGGTGTAATTTCCGGCTCGAAATCCCTCTAAACGCTCAATATTGCCTAAACCAGAGGTTAAACGGCAAGCTAGAGGTAACTTAAGATAATTAAAAGTTATATTGGCTGATTCTAACTCATTTTCTAGGGCTTCTAGGCTAGTTTTCAGGGGATTAATCCGAATATCGAGGTCAGGAGAGCGATTAAACCATTGACACAGTTGTTCCGTTTCCGTAACACTAAAGCGATCTAACCACAATTGCACCAACCAATCGGGGAAACTGTGGAGAATACCCAATCTAGAAGCGGTATTTTCCGGTAAAAGTAAAGGATCGTCGCCATTAGCAGTTAAACGGAGATATTGCCGCAGCATTCCGTTAACCACCGCCGCTAATTTGCCTAAATGACTGATTTTAGTTAATTCTACCGCCGTATTCACCGCCGCTGATGGGGGAATCTGGGAGAGATAACGCAGTTGATAAAGACCAATATGGAGAATTCGCCGTAAATCCGGGGGTTGCTGGGCCGCGGTTTTTTTCCCCAGGCGATCGAGCAGCGCATCCAAGGTTCTTTGTCGGCGGATTATACCATAAACAATCTCCGTTGTCAAGGCTTTGTCAAGACAATTTAAGGAACTAGCGGACAAATGGCGATCAAGAGCGCGATCGGGATAGGCGGAGGAGCGATCGATATCCCGTAAAATCAGCAAAGCCAGCTGACGAGCATTATTCATGCAGTTTCTAGACGATTGCGGAGGAATTGGCGTAAAATAGTCAGTGCCGGAATCGGGATTTCGTGACCCATATTTAACTCGTGATATTCGACGTTAACCCCCAAACCAAGCAGTAAATCTCTGGCTTGACGAGCAGCAGCGATAGGAACGACGGGATCCTGCTTACCATGAACAATTAAGACATTTTGTGGGCCTTGGGGATGGGGTTCACCGTGCAGATAACCACTCAAGGAACCCAATCCCGCCAAGGGTAAAGATAAACCCACATCCAGCGTCATCGCTCCCCCTTGGGAAAAACCGGTCAAAAAAGTCCGCTCTAGGGGAATACCGGTAGTTGCTTCTAGGGAAATAATCCAATCGTGCAACTGTTGACGACTAGGGACTAAACCTTGATAATCGGAGGTTTCTAAAGCATACCAGGCGCGTCCCCCCGGCACTTGGGGATGATCGAAGGGAGCATTGGGAAACAAAAATTGACAATCAGCTAGATCCAGCATCGATGCAAGGGGGGCCAGATCCATGGCATCTGCACCCCAACCGTGCAGCATGATCACTAGATAGCGAGCGGGATTTTCCGGGGAAGGGGGAATGACAATCGGGTTAAAAGACAGAGTTTTTTCCTCGCAATTCTCTTTTTTCTCTATTCTATAGCGGTTTTCCCCGGGGTGAGATGGGTGTTGGGGAGTCTTTTCAGTGATCAGCTTCTGAAGGCAAAAGGCACTCATGCAAAAGGCAGCTTTATTCTCCCAACTCCGGCACTCCCAACTCCCATCACCCCACACCCCACACCCTGTCCCCAGGAAAAACTTTTTCAGCATACCCTAAATAGCAACCAATAATTTCCCTTGTCTTTCTATCAATTAACCGCCAAATATAAACCTTTATCGTCTTAGAAAAAACCAAAGACCACATCTCATCACATTCTCTAAACAATTTACCTTTTGGTTTGTCCGAAACCTTTACTTGACGGGGAACAGCCGCCAGTTTATTGTTGACATAATTTTGTAACCATGACCAACTTACCCCTGTTACTCTCGCAATTCCTCGCAAGGAAATTCGTTCGAGCAAGAGTTGATCAATTAATTGTTTGGTTTCGTCAGAGACGGTTTTATTAGTGGGATTGATCACCAACGGTTGACCACATTCTTTACCTTGACGTTTGGGTTTTCCATTATGAATAGAACCATTCTTGATAGTATGGTGA
>NZ_JASJFE010000689.1:0-5709 GCF_030067735.1 Microcystis sp. M53598_WE2
AATCAGCAATTATCATTGACTCTTAAATTGGTACAAAAATATGAACAATCGCGTGTAAGCATCTCACCGAAAAGCTAATGCGCTCCAGGGTTTGGGTAGGGTTGATTCATGAATCAACCCTACCTTGAATCAACCCTACCCAAAGGCTTGAATTGAGTGATAAAATCGGAAATAATGACCAATTTTAGAAGATAGTTTCCCTTTAAAAATACCAACTCAGTAGATTTACAAAAATTTTGTTGTAAGTAGTCGGACATAAATTCTGTTGTCTATCTTAAGAAATGTAAATTGCCGCAATTCTTACTGACTACTGACTACTGACTACTGACTCCTTACCCCACAGTTAACTTTACTTTTGTCCAACTACTTAATCAATCCTGATTCTAGATTGAAGACGATGGCTTTGTCTTTGATTGCTTAAATCGCTGACCAAAGATGTGACATCTAGTTAGGGAATTTTGTTATAATCTGGGGAACAATAGCACTGTTCTTCTAGATTTGGGTTTTACCATGACTGAACTTTTACCCCAATGCAGTAATCTGGCTGGTAATGTTAACAGTATAATTGAACTATTCAAAGGCGAATCCTCTCTCCGCAATCAACAGGATACCAGCAAGATAGAAATTGCCCTACAAAAAGCCATTTCTCCCAAATTTGAAATCGTTTTTGCCGGTGCTTTTAGTGCCGGGAAATCAATGTTAATCAATGCACTTTTAGAGCGAGAATTGCTGTATAGTGCCGAAGGACACGCAACGGGTACAGAATGTTATATTGAGTACGCAGAAGCTGATGAGGAAAGAGTGGTTTTAACCTTTCTCAGCGAAGTAGAAATTCGTACTTTAGTCGATACCGTCTGTCAAAATCTGCAATTAACTAATCCCAGTAACATTAATTCCCACGAATACTGTAGTCAGTTAAACCAATACTGTCAAAAAATTATCGAACAGGAAGGGGGAGAAGGCAAATCCGAGCGAGCTAAACAAGCTCAGGGTTTAAAATTATTAATTGAAGGATTTACTCAAAATCGTGAGCGGATCCATACGCTGCATAATGCCACCTATTCCATGGAACAATTTCACTTTTCTAATTTAGCAGAAGCGGCAAGTTTTGCCCGTCGTGGTAGCAATAGCGCCGTCTTAAAACGTCTAGAATATTACTGTCATCATCCTCTCCTTAAAGATGGTAACGTTTTGGTAGATTTGCCCGGTATTGATGCCCCAGTCCAAAAAGATGCCGCCTTAGCCTATCGTAAAATAGAGCATCCTGATACTTCGGCAGTGGTTTGTGTTTTAAAGGCTGCTTCTGCGGGAGAATTAGCCACAGAAGAAACGGAATTACTCGAAAAAATTCGCTCTAATGCTGGTATTCGTGATCGAGTTTTTTATGTTTTTAACCGCATCGATGAAACCTGGTACTCAGCCCAACTAAAACAGCGTTTAGAAAACCTAATTCAAACGCAATTTCGTGATACTTCCCGCATTTACAAAACCAGCGGACTTTTAGGGTTTTATGGGTATCAGGTGAAAAATCAAACCAATATTAATCAGCGTTATGGTTTAGATTCTATCTTTGCCGAAAGTGTTAAAAATTTAGGAGGACAAGAAGAAACACCGCAATTTGTCAGCGAGTTTAATAACTATTGTGCCAACTCCGGTAAATTACTGGCAACTCCCTTTAAAGTTTCCATCCACGGTTATGAAACTCCTAATAAAAATTACTTCCGAGTTTTAAGCGAGTGGGGAACTCCTTTACTAGAGCAGTTAATTGCTGATAGCGGTATCGAAGAATTTCGCAGGGCAATTACTCGTTATCTCACCGAAGAAAAACGCCCGCAATTGTTTGCAACTTTAGCCGATGATTTACAATCTCTCTGTATCACTCTCAAAAATTATTACCAGGGTATTTATCGTGATTTAGAAAGTCAACCACGAGAAATTGAGGCGATGAAAGCTCTGGAGTTAAATCACCTCAATCAAGAGTTAAAGGAAGTGGGAGAGAAATTAACTAAACATATCGAGGGTTATGTCAATGCTATCGTGGTTAATAGCGATGAAAACTTTGAAGAAGACTTTAAAAAACTGAAAGCGAGAATGGTATCAAGATTGGATGAGTTATTAAATACTTTTTCTGTTAAAAATGCTTACTCGCAAGCGACTTTAAACCATCCCCGCAATGCTACAGCACCTTTATTAGCAGTATTAGTGGAAGCTTTTTATTATCTGTCTAACCAGCTAGAAGATGTGTTAATTGAGGAGTCAACCAGTTTAATTAGTCGCTTTTGTCAGCGTCTTTTAGATGCGGTAAGACAAGGTGATTATTATCGACAAATTTACCGCTTATTAGGCAATGATGGCCACCTAGAAAGTCAGCTAAAACAGCTAGAATTGCAGTTAATTCATGCCTTGATTTCCGAAGCAAAAACTGAGTGTGATCGCTATGTACGAGAAAATCATAATTTTTACAACGAAGGCACTTTTTCGATCTTTCAATTTCGGCAAACTGTGCAACAAACTGCCCAAGGTTATGACTGTGAAAGTATTCTTGCTGCCGAACCTGCTATCCGTCAATTACTTAAGTTAGATTTTGAGCCAAAAGTATCAGCGACAATTCATAAAAATTTCCGCCAAACTGTTAATAATACTCTGAAAAATCAATTGATACCAATGGCAAAAAAACAAGCGGCTACTATTCTACAACAGTTCAATCAAGCTCGTTCTTATCTAGAACAAACTTTAGAACAGGAAGCAGCGGAAAAAATTGCGAATAATGCCCGCAAACAGGAAGAAATTCACCAAACAATTGAGGATTATAACCAAGCGATAAACTCTCTCAATACTTGTTTAACTGCTATGGGTTTACAGAAAAATCATTTACCTGTAATTGGTGAACAAGAATTAGAGATTGTCCCTGAAGTTGTTAATGACTCCAGCAATTAATATGGGGAGTAGGAAGGTGGGAAGTGGAGGGAAAACCATCCATCTATCAAAAACCGATTTGCTGTCAAAGCAAAAAATTAATTAAAATTAAAACTCATCGGGGGATAAGCGATCGAAGTCTTGTTATTCTTAAACTGGTAGGTTTTGGGATTTTTCTAGGCCCGCAGCTTAACCCGATCAACCGATAACCGATAGAGGGGTGCAGAATGGGAGAATGGTTAGATTTTACCGATGAAGTGGTCACTGTTAATGGCAAAGGTGAGGAAATTAAACGGGAAAAAGTCACTAATCGAGGTTATAAATATTTTTTAAGCAAAAAAACCTTTTTAGAAATGATTTCTATCCCTAGCGGTCAATACCTCATCGGTGCGCCCAAAAGCGAGTTAGGCTGGAAATTGAGTCAAAGTCCCCAATCTCCGGTTAATATTCAGGCTTTTTGTCTGAGTCGCTACCCAATTACCCAACGACAATGGCGCGAGGTGGCAAAATTAGAACCGGTAAATATTGAACTTAATCCCTATCCGGCCCATTTTGAAGGTTATGATCGCCCAGTAGAACAAATTAACTGGTGGGAAGCGGTGGAATTTTGCGATCGCCTATCCCGTCTCACGGGACTCAATTATCGTTTACCCGCAGAAAAAGAATGGGAATACGCTTGTCGGGGAGGTACATCAACCCCCTTCCACTTTGGCCTGACAATTTCCACTGATTTAGCCAACTATTCCGGGGTGGACTGGGATTATGGCGGCAAAGTGTGCAGTTCTGGTCGTTATGGGGAAGGTTCCCTAGGATGCGATCGCAGGGAAACCACACCAGTGGGAATGTTTGCCGTCGCTAACCCTTTCGGACTCTACGACCTGCACGGAAATGTCAGGGAATGGTGTGCAGATTACTGGCGCGATAACTACGAAGCAGCCACAATAGAAGATAGGGACAGACGAGTTTTACGCGGGGGTTCCTGGAATGACAGCCCCAACAAATGTCGCTCGGCCTACCGGGTCAAATTTCTGGCTACTGCTGGACTCTATGATATCGGTTTTCGTGTCGTTAGCGATAATTCTCCTTAAATCTGAAAACCGATCACTGATTACTGGTGACAGGGAGGTGAAAAAATTGAACATAGAACTACCCCAGCAAATAATCAGTGAGTTTTGTCAGAAATGGCAGATATCTGAAATGTGTTTATTCGGATCGGTTTTGCGGGAAGATTTTCGTCCAGATAGCGATATTGATATACTGGTCAGTTTTCAAGATAGTGTTTCTTGGGGACTTCTGGAGTTTTCGAGGATGAAACGGGAATTAGAGAATTTATTGGGACGGAAAGTTGATTTGCTAACGAAAAAATCGATCGAGCAGAGTCATAATTGGATTCGTCAACGAGAGATTTTAGGGACAGCGCAAGTGATTTATGTGGCGGGATAAGGCTTTTTTACTAGATATTGTCCGAGCAGGTCAATTAGCTCAATAATTTGCCGATCAACTGGCAAAATTTGCAGGTGTTTGTCAGAAAAATTTTTAAAATGTACCGCTCCTCGATCGAGAGTTAGAATTGATTTTAGAGACAATAAAGGTGATTTAACCAAATGATTGCTAACTTTGACCATAACTATCTTTCCCCGGAAGATTATTTAGCAACGGAGAGAATAGCCAAGGATAAACACGAATATATTCGCGGTCAAACCTACGCCATGGCTGGTGCAAGTAAAGCCCACGGTATGATTATTATCAACTTAGCCACACTTTTAAAAAACCGGCTGCGGGGTAGTGGTTGTCTTGTCTATGCCACAGATATGAAAGTTCGTCTAGAAATAGCTAATAGTTATTTTTATCCCGATCTTGTGGTCACTTGCGACTCGCGAGATAATCAGTCTTTCTCGGAAGATTTTATCCGTTATCCGCGCTTGATTGTAGAAGTATTATCCCCCACTACGGCTGCCTTTGCTCGCAACGCGCT
Source organism: Microcystis sp. M53598_WE2 (assembly GCF_030067735.1). Taxonomy (NCBI): domain Bacteria; kingdom Bacillati; phylum Cyanobacteriota; class Cyanophyceae; order Chroococcales; family Microcystaceae; genus Microcystis; species Microcystis sp. M53598_WE2. The sequence goes on from NZ_JASJFE010000689.1 coordinate 4,892, forward strand.
CGCGAAGCGAGATCGGGGTGATAAATTTGCCGACTATCGTTCCCTTGAAACTTTAGAAGAATACGTTCTTATCAGTCAAGAACGCATCAGTGTGGATTGTTTTCGTCGCAATGACGAAGGATTCTGGGTTCTTTATCCCTACAGCAAAGGAGCAGATATTTATCTAGCTAGTATCGATTTTCACTGTGCGATCGAATCTTTATACGAAGATATAACAGAAATCCGTTAAAAAATCAGATAAGTTTTTTTCTATGTACTATTTACTTTTTACTTGATTAATGCTTGCTATTCTCTCCGCTATTATTCCAGTGGGTTTTATCATCCTCATCGGTGTGATAGCAGGAAAAATTCTCACTGTGGAAGTGCATTCCCTTTCCCAAATCACGGTGTATATTCTTGCCCCCGCTTTGGTAATTGATGGACTCTATCACACCACTTTATCCGGCAGCAATATCGGTTTAATTCTCCTAGGCTTTGCCCTTATTTCACTGGTAATGGTGATTGTCGTCGAAATTATCGCCTATTGTCTTAGTCTCGATGATGATACCCGCAAAAGCCTCATGGCTGCCGCCGTGATGCCCAATAACGGTAATATGGGTTTACCGGTGGCTAGTTTCGCCCTGGGTGCGGCTGGACTGGAAAGAGCGATAATCTATATGATTGGCTCTAGTATTCTTTTATTTGGTATTAGTCCCGCTTATTTCAAGGGGTGACAGAGGGGCTACAAGCTAGATAGAGCGGGGGGTCTAGCCAAACGACCCCCTAAAGAAATAGAGTGGTTAGGACAACCACTCAAAATTTTAAAATGTTACCTTCAT
>NZ_JASJFE010000541.1:0-2163 GCF_030067735.1 Microcystis sp. M53598_WE2
AAAATGTAACATAAGATAGGGCTGGCTGAATAATGGTAAAACCCTTTTAAAATAAGGCTTTTGACCTGTTAAAATCCGATGTTCATGCTGCGAAAATAGGATTAAGACCTTCAAAAACCTTGCATTATCCTTTTTTTAGTACAAAACTGGTACGAAAAAGAGGACAACAAAGCCTGAAACGACCGGCTACTGACTCCTGACTCCTAACCCCACCAACAAACTTTTTGCCGCAAACCCTAAATAATCAGTCTTTAATAACCAGATTTAGTATAAATCCACCGAAAAAGAAACCACAAAAATAGGATAAATTGCCTCTAAAAATACCATATATGCCCCTTCAATCAATCTTGAGGGGGTTGATTTTTTCCTTTCGCTTATTAAACAACTATCACCTCGTTGCTAGGGTCTCCCTGGCAACGCATTTCCAGAGGTTCTACCTTGGAACGAGACAAAGCATTGATGATCACACAAGGTCGAGAAGAGCCAAATAGCCAATTTAGTGCCACAATTAGGAGTAGTTTATTTATTCTTCTCTCCCAGTTAAAAATATGCAAGTTAAAGAGCTAACCGTTGAAGAACTCAAACTCCTCATTCAAGAAACTGTTGCCGAAACTATCCAATCTATCTTACTCGATCCTGACCAAGACAAAGAAGTGAAACCTGAAGTTAAGCAACAAGTTCTTGACTCTCTAAGACGGACTGAAATAGGAGAAAAGGGGGTTTCAGCCGAGGAAGTAGCCAAAAAATTAGGATTAAACTGGTAATGGCTTACTTTGTAGAATTTAGCCGCGAAGCAATCGCTGATTTAGAAGCACTCGCTCCTATCATTCAAGAGCGAATTTTGCGGAAAGTTCGCTGGTTGTCGGATAATTTTGAAAATGTTAGTCTTCAAGCTTTAAGTGCTAATTTGAGTGGTCTTTTCAAGCTTCGAGTCGGTGACTATAGAATTATCTATTCTTTTGCACCCGAAGCAGAACGCATTACCATCCACAAGGTTGGACATCGCCGAGATATCTACAGTTGATAAAATACTGTGTTTGAGAGTAGGTGGTTTCTTTGCTTAACATGATTTTTAGGGGAGACTTGTACAACCTTATTGTACAATTTCAAGCTCTTGAACTCCCCAAAAACCCACAAATCTGAAGGGAGAGAAATATAAAGATTTATTAAATTGTAGCTTTTAATACATTTGTGGGGGGGGGAGTGTGTATTGTTCTACTATCCGCCTTTGGTGTTGGGTTGGGTTGTTGCTTCACCTAGCTGCGAGGGGGCGAACACTTATGTACTGAGTAGCGAATGGTGATGAAAAAAGGATTTTTCAGATGGCTACCAATTTTAGCCTTAACTACAGCTTTATGTTCTAACTTCTATCAGGATCACGATGATATTGCTCAAGCCCGTAATTCGAGACGTGTAAGCAATGGTTTTGCTTTCGAGATTCAGAATTGTAATAAAGACAATAATTCTGTAGTTTGTACTTTTATGGTTGCAAACTTAGGGGAAGTCAGAGATCTTTATTTTTATCCCCAAGACTCTATCATCATTGATTCTACCGGCAAGCAATTGAAGGGATCGCGGTGCATTATTGGAGCAATAGGTCCAGGTGATCAAGCATATATGAGAGATATGCCTTCTAGAGTCCCCATTAACGGAAAAATTCTCTTTAAAGGAAATTTGCCCGGAAGAATCGTTTATCTGCGATTAGTAGGTAATTTCTCAGTTGAATGGAGGTAATATATTACCTCGTTCTCAGGTTCTACCTGAAGATTTTTCCTGTGGCAGCAGCATTGAGATTCGTAGGTTGGGTTGACGCAAGGAAACCCAACAACTTCCTGGAATATTTTCACAATTTTTGTTGGGTTTCGCCTTTTGAGCCGATGGGTAATACCAGAGCAATAATGATAGCTCAACCCAACCTACGGCTCGATTAATTAACAAACTGATTCAGGAATGATAGTTATGGCAATCAGAATCAAACTTTGGGCAGATTATGGAAGTTACCCACTTTGGGGAGTAGATGAAATTGATAACATTGCTCCTGAAGAATTACCATTAAGTCAAGCAACTATTCAGCGTTTAAACGCATGGCAGGATACTTACGATAAGACTTTAAATCAAGACTATCCACCTTTATCAGATTTTCCTAATCAGCAAGCTGAAATG
>NZ_JASJFE010001096.1:0-10221 GCF_030067735.1 Microcystis sp. M53598_WE2
AGCAGCAGGAAATGCCCAAACTATTTTCGATTCCCTGCAAGAAAAACGACTCAACTTAAGCAGTATCAAAGCAGTTTTTAACTCTCGTATTAATCTAGCTAAAGGAGAAATTAAAGCTAAGGCACAACTGAATAATAATTTCTGGCAAAGTGATATTATTGCCGCTAATCTCGATCCCGCTGCCGTACTAAGACAATTACCAGCAATAAAATCAATCTCGATTCCAAAATTAGATTTTAGTGCCAATTTAGCGGGAAACATTAAAGAAATTTGGCAGGGAGTAACACCGATTCAGGTTAATAATCTTTCGGCACAGTGGGGAGAAAATAGCTTTGATGTGCGAGGAAATATTCTTTTAGCTAATCTTATCAGTCAACCCGATATCGCTGAGGTTAACTTAAATCTACAGGCAAAAACCGACCTTGCTACTGTACCGCTAACTCAGATTATATCGCTTTTACCGATCGATCCTCGTTTGAAACCCAGAGAATCGACACTGACAGGGATCGGAGAATTTCAAGGACAAATCACAGGAAAAAATCTCTTAACTGCTTGGCAAAAAGTGGGAAATATACAAATCAAAGGAGATATAAATTTAGCGAATTTTAGCATTAATGATCGACCCTTTGAACCTATCTTAAAAGGAAGTATGCAAGCAGGAATCGGTCAAAATATTAGTTTAAATCTGCGAGGAAATCAGGACATTATTGACCTGACTTTCGATCCTTGTCAACAAAATAATTGTCTGCTGCCCTATCTTCCCTTAGGGATAAATATTCGCCAAGCTTTTGGAAATAAAACTCCTTTTCTAGCAACAGCTAAACGAAGCGGCGAAAATTTAAATGTTCAGATTGCCGATTTTCCCCTAGAAATCCTGAAAATATCTCCTACGGCAGCCTACAATGTTCCGGGGATTATTGCTGGACAAGTGAATGCTAATCTAGACATCAATTTATTTAACTTACAGGGACAGGGACAACTAGAGATTAACCGACCTAGTTTAGGTAACTTAATCGGGGAAAAATTAACGGCAAATTTGGTTTATCGGGATTCTATAGTTCAACTGCAAGAAGGTAGTTTACAAGCGGGTGCAAGTCAATATAATCTGCAAGGTTTATTTAATTGGCAAACCCAAGCAATAGAAGCTAAACTCAGGGTAGATCAAGGTTATATTCAAGATTTATTATCAGTTGCTAGTATCTATGATTTAACCAGTTTAATCAACCTTTTCTCCTCCGAGAGTAACCAGGCTATTCAACTTAGTCCCCTAGGAGTAGGTGACTCCGAAGCTTCCCTAGCACAACAGGTAAATTTGCGGGCAAAAATTGAAGAAATAATCCAGCAATTAGCAAGGGAAAGAGGGGTAGTCGGGATACCTTCTGAACTAGATTTTCGCGGCCGTTATCAAGCAAATATAGCCTTAACTGGGACTTTAAAAAATCCCGATCTTACCGTACAATTTCAGGGCAATAGATGGGAATGGCGACCCCAAAGACCGACGGTAAATATTGTTAACTCTCTGGGAATTGTCACCACCGATACCCAATTAATTCCGATTGATGAAGTAACAATTAATCTTAACTTAAATCGTCAGTTGCTCAGGATAGAACCGATTAGATTAAAGTCACGAGATTCTTCCGTATTTTTAGCGGGTGATTTTTCCCTAAACAAAGTAGAGGGAACTTTTGCCGTGGAAAATCTTTCTCTGGATCTCTTGAGAAATTTTGTGCAGTTTCCCTTGGATGTATCTGGTAGTCTAAAAACTCAAGGACAAATTGCAGGAACCTTATTAAATCCTCGTATTCAGGGTAATTTTGCCTTTATTGACGGTGCAATTAATGCCCAAAATATTAATCAGGATATAATTGGTTTATTTACCTATAATCAGTATCGTTTTGATTTGCGGACAACCTCCTCCGAATCAATCCAAATCTATGCCAGCATTCCCTATCCTCCCTTACCGGGTAATGATCAATTAAAAATCCAAGCAAAATTGGGAACCGATGCAATCAAATTAATCGAAGCTATCAGTCAAAACACCATCGAATGGGTTAACGGTGAGGGAGAGGTAGTTCTTTCAGCGACGGGAAGATTAGATATAAAAGAGGGCTTAAAAATCAAAGATTTAGAAGCAAATGGTATAGTTACTCTCGATAATGCCGCTATCCGCAGTGTTGCTTTTCCAGAGATTTTAACCGTAAATGGCCGCATTGGTTTAACCCCTGAAAGCTTAACAGTAGAGGAATTACAAGGCTCGATCGCTGACAGACAAATTTCTGTGGTGGGAGTTTTACCTTTCTTTAAAGCCATCAAAAATAATCCTAATCCCTTAACAGTTAATATTCAAGAGGGAGATATAGCAATTAATGGTCTTTATCGGGGATTAATTGCTGGGAATGCCATGGTAACGGGAACAATTCAGCAACCAATTATCGGGGGGAATGTGCGTCTTTCTAGGGGTAAAGTTTTTCTTCCTCGCACCGCAGAAATTAATCAAGAAACGGATAAACCAGTGAGTCGCTGGCTGCAGCCTCTCAACATTCCTCAGACGACAAATATTACTCCAGTTTTAAATAATTTCCAAGTGTCTTTAGCAGGATTATCAATCGAACAAGAACCTTTGTATCAATTTGATTTTAGTGGTGCTTTAACCTTGAACGGTCCGCTCACTCCACTGGAGAAATTACAAACCAATGGAGTGATTAATCTCGAGCGAGGACGGGTTAGTTACATCGATACTCGTTTTCTTCTTAACCGACGCAATCAAAATGTTATTGTTTTCGATTCTAGTCGCGGGTTGGGACTTTTTAATCCCTTTGTTGATATTCAACTGCGAACAATTCTCAGCGAATTTTCTCAATCTCGCGATTTTGCTATCTCCCGTCCGGGGGGGGATTTTCCTAGCAATGAAATTCCCGATGATAGCCTCAATCGCATTCAAAGGATCGATGTCACCCTCAGCGTTGAAGGGGAATTAAACCGCTTGCTACCAAATTTAGGACGTAATATCAATGAAGTGTGCCAAATTCGTCCCGATAGTCCACCTTTTCCCCTAGAGGAAAACTATACAGATACAGAATTACAAAAAGCTGCTAATTGTTTACAAGCAGTGGCTTTTGCTAGAGGTGAAGATGAGGGATTGCTTAATACTCCCCTAGTTAAATTAACCAGCACTCCCCCCCGCAGCCAAGGAGAAATCGTTCGACTTTTGGGGGAACAATTGCTGTCGGTTTTTAATGGTTTACAGGGGAAAAATACAGAACAATTAATTCAATTTGGAGTGGTTCAGTTGGCGATTCCCCTCTTAGCCCAAGGAGTCGTGTATGATGTGGAGAATGCGGTTAGTAATGCGATCAGGGCAACGGATTTTAATATTCTTCCCAATTTGGAAACCGTCTATCGAGTCAATTCCCAGTCTTTTATCCGCTTTTCCTACGATTACAATTTGAATGAGTTTACCGTCCGCTATCAAACTCAATTTTAAAGTAAGATTGAGAGATATAGCAGAATTCAGAAGTTAGGAGACAAGGCAAAATTAGGTTATACTTTATCCTGAGAATCAACCGGATAGGTAGATAGAAAATAAGAAATATTATTTTTTGACTTTTTACTTTTGACTTTTTACTTGATATTCTATGATTATTCGCGAGGCTAAAGAAACAGATTTACCAACAATTATCGAGATTTATAATGCTGCTGTTCCCACTCGCAAGGCAACCGCAGATTTAAAGCCTATTTCCCTCGAAAGTCGGCGAGAATGGTTTAAAAAGCACGATCCTGAACAGTATCCCATCTGGGTAATAGCGATCGAAGGTCGGGTGGTGGGTTGGCTGAGTTTACAGATGTTTTATGGTCGTGTCGCTTACCAAAAAACGGCAGAGGTTAGTTTATATATTGCCCCCGATTATCAAGGTCGTGGAATCGGTAAATTATTAGTAGAATATGCCCTGAATCGCTGTCCCAAATTGGGTATATCTAATCTTATCTGTATTATCTTTGCCCACAATCAAGCCAGTATTCGTCTCTTTGAAAAATTCGGCTTTCAACGATGGGGTTATTTACCTCAAATTGCCGATTTAGACAATTTTCTGGCTGATGTGGTCATTTTAGGTAAAAAAGTCGCTTAAATAGGCAATTTCTCCATAGCTAGACTAAATTCTAGACTTAATTGAATATAAGCATTTTCCGGTTCGCCTAGAGATGGTTTCTGGGGGAGAGAAAAGAGATAGTCCTCATACCAAATCTCAGAACTTCCCGCACATTTTTCATCTCTAAATAACCATTGTTGAAACACTTGTTCTCTACCATCCTGAGGGGCAACAATCTGATAAACTTTTAGAGATTTTTTAGCAATTCTCTGGCTGCCCTTGCTGGTTAATTCATAACCTAACAAGTTCAAACAATTACGAATAATCGTCAGAGGACGGGAAGTATTAGAGAGGTTAATCTTGGTGATAGTTTTAATCTCGTTGCGGTTTTTAATGGCGATTTCGGCCATTTTTTGTAAATCGGCATCATGATTAGTTAATTCTCTTTCAGGGTTAGCTAATAATACGGGAATTCCCAACAATTCTAACGTCCCGATAATCACTCCTAATTGACTACTATTAAAATCGGGAATAAATAAACTTCCGTGGCCTGATTCTATCAGTTTACGGGCAATTAAAGCATCTCGATCGCACAAAAATTGTCGCCCAATTGTCAAAAAGTAATGTAAGCGTAGTTCTTGATACCATCCTTGATCATCTTTAATCACTAATTGCGGTGTGACGGGGATTCCATAGCGTTTGTATAGGTCATATTTCCTGAGAATTCGCCTTTCTTTCACTGACTTAATTAACTGTTTTTTTAGCCAACGATATTCTGATTCCGTGATCTCAGAAGCGCTGGCAATTGCCTCGCATTCAGAACGATAATTATGTTCCCTAATTTCTTCAATTGCTTCCGTTAACTGATTATTTATTTCTAGTTCTTCTTCCTGATTACGTTCTTTAATTCTATGACCTTCTGCTTGTAAAATACCTAGAATTGACTGACGATAATTAAGCATATAAGCATTTACTCGCACAGCCATTTTTGCCCAGCAGAGGAGAGATTCCGCTTGAAAAGTTGTATCTAAATCCTCCAGAGATTCTAAATCTGACTGGTGTAATAAGCGAATATTAACCTCCGTTAATCGGTGTCCAGAGGTGAGAAGTTTGGGGATAGAAGTGGAACCATTACCCACCTGATTAAATCCGTACACTGCTGACCAAATATAACGAGGAATATTCTCTCTAATTCTCCCTAAAAATTGAGCGATAGAAGTGGGAGTTTGAATTCCCTGTGCTAAACACCAAACCGAGGTAAAGTGTTGCTGAATATCAATACTAATTCCCGTTTCGATCGCAGGACTAGCTAGAACTATATCATAGTTAAGCAACAATTGATTTAAATTGCCAATCGCTTGATAAGCATCGTGACTAGAATCTGGCAATGACTCTGAATCTATCCGCAGAATTTTCTTCTGAGGGAATTGCTTTCTTAGATAAGATTCTAGGGTAATTGTCCCCCATTTGCTGGTTAATTTTTGTGCCGATAGACAAACAAAAGGTTTTCCTCCCTCTTTAATATGTTTAACTAAATCCTTAACTAGCTGTTGGGGAGTATTATCAGAGTAGTTATAAACTTGCCAAGCTTGCTGATAATTAGGTTTCCACTCGTTACTAATCAAGAAAGTTTCTAGTTTAATAGCCGCTAAAGAAGTTAGATATTCTAGGGAAATATCACTTAAATCAGCATCAGCAACTAAGACTTTTCCGCCACTGCTGACCACAGTTTGTAGCAGAGACTTTAAAGACTTTAAAATTGCTACTCGATTAGCTTTACAAGTATCCCCATTTAACCCATGCCATAGGACTTGTTCGATCTCATCGATAATAATCATAGCTTCTTGCCAATCTTCCGCTTGAAATTTAGCTTGTGATTGGGGATGGAGAGAGTCAATACATAAACCATAACCGTAAATTTGTGCCGCAGGATTATCAATAATTTTGCTGATATAGTTTAAACCAAAGCGTTGACATAGCTCCTCTACCAGTTTGACTCGATGACCAATAACTAAAACTTTTTGTTGATTGGCAATAGCCTGTTTAACTATCTTAGCTAAAAACTCAGTTTTTCCTGTACCTTTAGCCGATTTAATCGCCATTAACTGCGCTGATGTAGGGATAGCAATATCTGGCAAGTAACGGCTATTTAACTCTAGATGAGGTGGGAGAGTTAAACTATTTAAACTCGCTGCCTTCCAAATTTCCCAAGAGGTAGCTTTTTGATAGACTTGTTGGAAGTAATCTTCTCCTCGATTGATTAGTAAATCATCCACCCCTTTACCGTCAGCAGCATCCCAAGTAACTACCTTTACCTGACAGTTAGCCTGACTGAATAGATAACCCATTCTCTGTAAAGCTAAATTAACCGCTTCTTGGTTCTTTGGTTTAGTTTCTTGATCAAAAACTAGATAAATCTTTCGTCCTGAATTAGCTAATTTTTCTAGCTGCGGAATTAGATGAGATTTGCCGATTCTTCTACCTAATTCGTCCTTGGGAGTACGATAACCATTGTGAATTCCGGGTAAGGCAATTGCCACATAACCTGCTGTTAGTAATGCCCCCGCTTTTTTCGCTCCTTCCGTAAGACAAATAGGTATCTCTGGATGTTTAATTACCCAGGACCAAAAACCGAGATCCTCTTGCTTATTATCCACTTCTTCAGTTAAAATATTAATACTGATATGCTGGGCTATCCTTTGCCAAATTTTCAGGGGAACCCGCAAAGCAAAGACTCCCGTAGGGGTTTGGGGAGGATGTTCGTACTTAATCGGTTTAGCCTTATCAAAGCTTAAACGGGGAAAATCGGGCTTAAAACAGCCCCAAAGGTCATAATTACCCGTTAATAAGTCAATTCCTGAACACCACCAACCGCCTTGACTGATATGTTCATAACGCTTGAGAATATCATCCCTAACTCTGCCATCATTGCGTCGCGGTAATTCTTGGGAGTAGAGTAGGTATTCACTGGGAGATAGCCCCGCTAAACCGGTGACATTGAGAGCGATTAACTCCGCATCCACCCCGCTATCACGCCATTCTTCTAAATATTTCATCCTTGTCCTCTACTCGCTAGACGCTATATATAGCGTTTTTGTCCTATTATTCTAGCGGTAAGCCAATAAATAGCGAAAAGAGAAAATTTACTCTCTCAGAGGTTCTCAGAGGAAATTTGACTTTTAATCCACTCTTGTCTTAAATTATCGAAAAGTTAAGAACAAATAAAGTCTGACCACAACCTCCTCAGCAGTCAAGCAGAATCGGATCAAAAGTATTTTGTCAATCTGTTTTTCCTATCAAAGAATAGTTCTTTTGTCAAGCATACAAAAGAACTGTTTTCTGGAAAAAATCAAGAATTTTTTCCAGAAAATGTCATCCAAAAGACTGTTTTTAGGGAACAAAATAATCCTGGCTATACCATATATAGAGTGATAGGATTATTTAACACGCTAGATGTTGTGTTTTCCCAGAAAATCTGATAGAATACTCTAGTACAAATAGATTAATTTGTCAAGTTTTTTAACGCCGCAATTTTCCAATTATGCAATCAAAGCCCTTGACTACTGCCGTCTCCATTCACAAAAATAACGAAGTAATACCCTTTCGTTCTACCCCTTTAGCTAATATGGGCAGCCATGGAATTAGAGTGATTCGGCGCGATGGTTCCACCACAAGCTTAAATATCGGCAAAATTCGCGACGTGGTAGAGTGGGCTTGTGAGGGCAAAAAAGTCAATTCAATCGCCTTAGAAGCGGGTTTAACCACACGCCTGCGGGATGGGATTACCACTAGGGAAATACAGGATAATTTAATTAATTGCGCTCTAGAAATGTGTAGTCCAGAGGAACCGGATTGGCGCTATGTGGCGGGAAGATTGCATATTTGGAGTCTTTGGAAAGATACCTTAGTAGCCCGGGGTTATCAGTACGGAAATTACGAGAAAACTGTCAAAACTCAAGTTAAAAAGTTGCTATACGACGAAAGGATTCTCATCTATTCCGAGGCAGAATTAAAAGAAGCTGGTTCTTGGATTAATTCCGATTGGGACATCGATTATGATTACGCAGGGGCATTGTTAATCACTAGCCGTTATTTACTCAAAAATGAGTTACCCCAAGAGGCATTATTAACCTGTTCCTTGCTGCTTGCCACTGTGGAAGAACCAGCTAATAGACTCCCCTGGGCGAAGAAATTTTATCAAGCGATTGCTCAAAGAAAAATCTCTCTCGCCACCCCAATTTTAGCCAATTTACGCACTCCCAAAGGTTCCTTAACCAGTTGTTTTATCCTCTCCATTGACGACAGTTTAGAAAGCATTTTCGACGAGATTACTAATGCTGCCCGCATCTCAAAAAATGGTGGCGGTGTCGGGGTGAATGTGAGTAGAATTCGCGCCACTGGTAGCTGGGTAATGGGGAAAGCTAATGCTTCCGGGGGGATTATTCCTTGGATTAAATTACTCAACGATACAGCTATTGCAGTAAATCAGGGGGGAAGACGCGCCGGGGCAGTAACTATCGGTGTTGACATCTGGCATTTAGATGTGCCAGAATTTCTGGAAATGCAGACAGAAAACGGTGATCAAAGACGTAAAGCTTATGATGTTTTTCCCCAATTAGTTATCACCGATGAATTCATGCGTCGGGTGATAAATAAAGCCGAGTGGACATTAGTAGATCCCTACGAAGTTCGCAATAAATTAGGTATAGAATTAGCGGAACTATGGGGGGAAGAATTTGAAGAGGCCTATCGTTTAGTAGAAGCTAATTTAGATCAAGAGATTCTCCTCTATAAAAAAATCAATGCCCGAGACTTATTTAAAAGTATCATGCGTTCCCAAGTAGAAACAGGAATGCCCTACATTGCCTTCAAAGATACCATCAATCGCGCTAATCCTAATAAGCACGATGGCTATATCCCCGGTGTAAATTTATGCACGGAGAGTTTCTCGAATGTCACCCCCGATAAAACTGCCCATTGCTGTAATTTAGTTAGCCTTAATTTAGCCAATATCGACAGGGAAGAAATCGAGTCTAATTGTCAAATCGCTGTCAGGATTCTCGACAATACTATCGATATCACTAATCCTCCCTTTGATAATGCTAAAAACCACAACGATAAATATCGCACTATTGGGGTAGGGGCGATGGGATTGGCTGACTGGTTAGCTAAACGGAAATTATCCTACAATAACCTGTCAGAAATTAGTAATTTATTTGAAGAAATTGGCTATTGGTGTACCTATTCCTCGATGGAATTAGCCAAAGAACGCGGTGCTTATCAAGCTTTCTTGGGTAGTGAATGGAGTCAAGGTAAATTAATCGGAGCAAAACCAGTGGCATGGTTTTTAAATAATGCGGTGCAACCGCAAAGATGGCAACAATTAGCAACAGATATTCAACGATTTGGCATCCGTAATTCCCATATTACCGCCATTGCTCCTAATACTTCCTCTAGTTTGGTACAGGGATGTACCGCTAGTGTTTTGCCGGTTTATAGTCGCTTTTTCTACGATAAATGGGCAAAGGGAACCGTTCCCATCGCACCACCTTTTATTGAAGAAGCTTTCTGGTTTTATTCAGAGAACAAAAATCTCGAACAGCAGCAAGTGGTGAAAGCGATCGCTACTATGCAAGAATGGATCGATACGGGGATTTCTATGGAGTTATTATTCAACCTCAATGAAGGGGTTTATTTCCCCGAAGAACCCAACCGTTGTCTCACTGCCAAAGATATCTTTGATACCCTAGTTATGGCCTGGGAATTGGGGTGTAAAGCGATTTATTATATCCGTACCGTACAAAAGGACAATTTTCGAGAGTCTGACGATAGTTGTTCTAGTTGCGCTAATTAAGGTTAACTTCGGTGGGCAATGCCCACCTTAATTTTTTTACATCAAAGATTAGGACTGATAAAATGAGTTTTATTGATCACCTAATCACAGCTATGGATAAGACTTTATACGAACAGGATTACTATCTCTGGATAGAGAAAACCATATCTTTACTAGAAAATCATCAATTTTCCGATTTAGATTTAGATAATCTCATCGAGGAGATTAAAAGTATGGGTATCAAGGAAAAACATACCTTAACAAGTTTATTGACTAGAATAATCCAACATTTGCTGCAAC
>NZ_JASJFE010000592.1:0-2039 GCF_030067735.1 Microcystis sp. M53598_WE2
AATAGCAGTTTTGCCGGTAAAAATACAGGCCCCATCTTCGGGAATAGCTACTTTAAAAGCCACGGAATCCAAACTTTCTAATAGGAGCGGCTCGGCTAAATTATAACTCTGACAGTCCAGTAAACGATAGGGACGACGGGCCCGAATTTCTACCTGACCATAACCAGCAGCGATCAACTGTTGAATATAATCATCGTAGGTCAAGGCCCCCGATAAACACATAGCGCGTAAACGCTGATCTTCTTGCAAATGTTCGGGAATTGGACGAGGGGCGATCGGATCGCTCATCAGTAAACGTCCTCCCGGTTTTAAGACGCGAAAAGCTTCCCGTAAAGCTAACTGTAAATCGGCTGGTTTAAAGATATTAAAAAGACAATTCTGCGCCACTACATCGACGGAGGCATCCTCCACCGGCAATTCAAAGGCGGAACCATCTCTAATTTCCACAAAATCGAGACTAAACCAGGGATTTTCCAGCAGCGCTTCGCTGAGATTTCTTTGGGCTGCCCAACGCATTTCTGGCACTGGATCCACCGCAATGACTCCCCCTGGACGACGGGAAAAATAGGCGAATTGCAGTGCTTCTAAACCACCACCCACACCCACATACAAAACCCTGGGAGAATTGCCTAATTCATTGGCCTGCACCGTCGTGCCACAACCATAGTTCATCTCTTGCATAATGGCAGGGATTTTTAACCCCGGTAGTTGCAAAGGACTGCTGTGGACACAACATAGCCCCACTTCGGGAGTTTGGGCTACTTCGCTGTAAAATTTGGCAGTAGCTTCCAGATAAGTCATTTTCATCCTTTAAACTCCTTTTCTCTGATCAATTCAAGGACCGACTTCGCATCCTCGCCCAACGCTATCGTAGCATTCGTACTGACCTATAAACGCTTAAAATGCGTCTTAGTTTATCTTGATGCTCCGAGAACTCGAATATATAGCGTTTTTCAGTCTGCTGAGGTACAAAAGTGATGGGTTTTAGGCACTCATGCAAGAGGCAGAAGGCAAAAGGGAAGAAAAATAGGTGTACCTCACTAGCTTAGGAAATGCTATAAATCTTCTTCGGCCTGTTGATAAGAGGTTTTGGCACAAGCACCTGACAGGGGGACAAGCCAGCTGAAAAGCTTATGTAGCATGGAATACAGACACAGACTTCCAAAAAAGATAAGTCATATATAGTAAATATGACCTAGAGAACAAAAATGATAAGTGAACTATACCAGAAAGTGTTAGAAAATGAACTGGGGCGAGCCAGATATCTACTGTTGTTAATGATAGTTGGAACCTGGCAAATACTAAAGCAAGCCAAGTTAGAGATATTAGCAGAAGCACTACCAATACCAATCCTGTTTGAGATTCGGCGAAAAAAACTAAAAAGATTTTTAAAGCTGGAAATTCTGAATATTGAAAGAATCTGGTTTCCCTGCCTAAAAGAGATGTTAAAACAGCAGGAGAGATTCACAATAAAAGGATTAGTATATATTGCCATAGACCGAACGAGTTGGAGAGCAATTAATATCTTGATGGTGAGTCTAATTTATGACAAGAGAGCCATCCCAATCTATTGGGAGATATTGGATAAAAAAGGAAGTAGTAATCTCGAAGAACAGCAGCGAGTATTGGGGAAAATATTGACGGTGCTATTAGGTCATAAAATAGTGGTGTTAGGAGATAGAGAATTTTGCTCGGTCAGTCTTGGAAAGTGGCTTCAGAAGCAGAGTTTGTACTTTTGTTTAAGACAAAAAAAAGTACAAATGTCAAGACAAAAGAAGGAATTTATCAAGAAATGAGAGAGTTAGGTTTAAGTCCAAGAACTCAACTATTTTTGAATGATGTCAATATTACAAAAGAGCAGGGATTTGGACAGTTTAACTTAGCTGGCAAGTGGAAAAAAAACTATCGGGGTTTTCAAACAAAAGAACCTTGGTATATTCTGACAAATTTTGGGGATTTAGAGACGGCAATAATTGCCGATCAAAAAAGATTTGATATTGAGGAGATGTTCCGAGATTTTAAGTCGGGAGGCTATAGCT
>NZ_JASJFE010000499.1:0-7127 GCF_030067735.1 Microcystis sp. M53598_WE2
ATAAGGGTGGGACAGTTTATTAGAAATAAGTGTCTAAGATTTTGGATGGACGCTACTAAAGAAGACAAAATCAACTATGCTACTTTGTGTAAATTAACTACCGAATTTCTAATAGTCCTGAATTTCCTTTTGTTGGTAAACTCAACTCTATGGCTCGTCAAGCAAGTGCCGAAAGAGCTTGGTTTTCTATATCCCGTTTTGACAACAATTGTCAAAGGGGTTTAGCGAAAAAAGGCTATCCTAAATTCAAAAAATTTTCAAGGTCTGTCGAGTACAAAACTTCTGGTTGGAAACTAACAGAAGACAAAAAGTTTATCCACATCACGGATAAAACAGGGATAGGAAAATTAAAGTTAATCGGTACTTTTAACCGTGAGATTCTCGATAAATCTACTATCAAAAGAGTCAGGCTTATTAAACGAGCCGATGGCTTTTATTGTCAATTTGTCTTAGACATTGAGAGAGTAGAAACCTTTGACTCTACAGGAAAAGAAGTAGGGATTGATTTAGGTTTAAACCATTTCTTAACTGACTCTAATGGGGATAAAATTGATAACCCACGGTTTCTTCGTAAGTCGGAAAAAAGACTAAAAAAGGCTCAACGTAAACTCTCAAAAAAGAAAAAGGGAAGCCAAAAAAGGTTAAAGCAGAAATCTAAAGTAGCTCGCCTTCATCTAAAAGTTTCTAGACAACGCCAAGATTTTGCCGTCAAGACAGCAAAAGCGTTAATCCAATCTAACGATTTGGTAGTCTATGAGGACTTGAAGGTATCTAATATGGTGAAAAATCCTAAGCTTGCTAAATCTATTTCAGATGCAAGTTGGTCAATGTTCACCGATTGGCTAGGCTACTTTGGAAAAATACACGGGAAGTTTGTGGTAGCGGTAAATCCACGATATACTAGCCAACAATGTTCTGATTGTGGCAATATTGTCAAGAAAACATTATCTGTAAGAACTCATGTTTGTTCTTGTGGGTGTGTCTTGGACAGGGATGAAAACGCCGCTATAAACATTCTCAATAAAGCAAATACTGTCGGGCGGACAGAAATTCAAGCCCTCGGACAGACTACCCACTGTCTATTAGGTGAAAGCCTAATAAATAAGGTAACTGGATGAACAGGGAATCCCTCGCTTTTAGCGATGGGAGCGTCAAATGGATGTCGGCTGTACCTCAGTGTGCCATAATGAATGTAGGAAAAGTATTGCACACTACCAAATCATGCCAAATCCCAATTTCGATTCGGTGATTGACACGTTCACAATCGACGATCTGTTTTTTCTCCGTTATCAATATCGCGTCTACAAGGAGTGGAACAACGATCCCCGTCTCGCCGTTCTGCCTGGCTTCAGTCCGGGTGTGACGGGTGCTAGGGCCACCAGCGGCATCCGCTTTGTCGATGGCACGGATCAATTGCGTTACCAGGTGGGTGGCGGCATCACCCCCATCTCGGCACCCTACCCCTTGTCCACCACAGATCCGAAATTCATGGC
This sequence comes from Microcystis sp. M53598_WE2, assembly GCF_030067735.1. Lineage (NCBI taxonomy): Bacteria > Bacillati > Cyanobacteriota > Cyanophyceae > Chroococcales > Microcystaceae > Microcystis > Microcystis sp. M53598_WE2. The sequence continues at coordinate 1,494 of NZ_JASJFE010000499.1, forward strand.
CGGGGCGACAGGCACACTGTTTCGCCGTCTCACCAGCCAGAGCTTCACGCAAGCCACGGGTGGTTTCACGATCAACTTCCAGACAGGAGCAGTCGTCTACGACCAAAACTATACGCTTGATTACAGCCTTCGCGGCTCTGCCAATCCCAGCAATCCCCACATCTTCGATGCCAGCCCCAGGCTGATCAGCAATCTGGTTTCCAATCAAAGCGGCAAGACAGCGCTGCAGGTGTTGGATGATCCCTACGCCAGGGAGTGGACCCAGGCTGGCACCCAGGCTGGCAAGCGGGTGAGCCAGAAAAACAACACCCGCCATGAAACCATTCTCACCGGTGGCAATGGGGTGAATGGCTCCAATACTGGGAATCCCCTGCCGAATTCAGGCTTTTTCGCCCTGTTTGGCCAATACAACGACCACGGCATGGATTTTCTCGCCAAGGGCAAGGATGGCAGCCTGCTGATCCCGCTGCTCCCTGGAGACAGCCTTTACACCCCTGGCTCGCCCACCAACTTCATGGCTCTCTCCCGCACCAACACCGTGCAGGTGGAGATCGGCGAGGGCAGCCGCGATGCCCTGGTGGCGGAGCTAGGCCTAGCGGGCTACAGCCGCCCCAGCCAATGGGATGTGGACAATGAGAACGCCGCCATCGGCACCAGCTTCACTGGCACCAGTGGGGGGACCTTGGTACTCAATGAGCAGCTGATCGTGATCAGTGCGGGTGCCACCCTCAACGATATAGTGACCACCATCAACAGCAAGGCGGCCTTCACCGGCGTGGTTGCCTCCACCACCACCAACGGCAGCAGCCAGAGCGTGCTGAAGCTCACCCCACGCAATGGCGAGAGCTTCAACCAGACCTCCGCCTTTTTTGATCTCAACCAGGTCTATGGCTCGGTGGAGAGCCATGCCATTTTCATGCGGGAATACAAGGGCAATGGTGAACTGACGGGCCGGCTGCTCGCAGATCCGCAAAACTCCACAGCCCGCTGGTTTGACCTGAAAAAGAATGCCGAGCGCATTGGCCTGACCTTGCGTGATCGCGATGTGCTGTCTGTACCCCTGGTGGAGATCATCCCCCAGGGCCAGCCCAATGCAGGCCGCTATGCCTTTGTGGTACTCGACAAGGTGTCGGGGCAGAAGAGCTACGTCTTTGATACGGCGGATGTCACGTCCAATCAGGTGCTGGCCAAGGCGGGTTCAGCGTTTCTGATCGATCTGGCCCGTGACTGGAAAGGAGATCCCCAGCCTGCCGGCAGCGATCCCTTCAAAGCCAACGGTGATCTGAAGGATCCCTCTCGGCTGAATGAACACGCTGTGGGCGGAGATGGGCGCCTGAATGAAAATATTGGTCTCACGGCAATGCATGAGATCTTTGTCACCACCCACAACAATATCCTGTCTCAGATCGAGGCCAATCTGGCCCAAAATGCCGGAAACAATGGTAATAACCAGGCCCTTTCCGGACAAGAGCTGTTTGAAATGGCCAAGCTGGCCAATGAAAACTTCTACCAACACCATGTGTTGCAGGAGTACGCGCGGCGCATTACCCCCAACCTGGGTGCATTCGCAGGTGCCAATGCGGGCAACAACAACAACGCCGGCTTCAATGCCAGCATCTTGGCGGAATTCGCCTCCAGCGCCTTTCGCTTCGGCCATTCCCAGCTCACCGAAACCGTGGCCCTCACCTCGGTGAACCAGCAAACGGGCCTGGCTAACCCCGGCGGGCAGATGGACATCCCGCTGCTGCAGGCCTTTCTCGCCCCCCAGATCTACACGCGCCACACAGCAGGGCAGATCGCCGCAGGGATGAGCCAGCAGGTGGGCAACGCCACCGATGAATTCATCACCAACACCCTTCAAAACGCCCTGGTGGGCCTGCCCTTGGATCTGGGTGCCCTCAACATCGCCCGCGGCCTGGATACCGGCATCACCTCCCTCAATGAGGCCCGTCGCCAGATTCAAACCTACCTTCGTGACGTACGCACCTCTCCAGGGGGCACCACCGGGTTGGTGCAGGCCAACAATGCCATTGACGCTAACCTGGCGGCCTTGGAGGCCAACCTGCGGCCCTATATCAGCTGGAAGGATTTTGGAGCCCATCTGCTTCATCCCGAATCTTTGAAGACGTTCATCATGGCCTACGCCCGCGATGCCATCCTCAGTGGCTATTCGGGCAATGCCAATCTCTCCTATTGGAATCAACTGCAAGCCAGTTCGGCTCCAGGCGCGGCAGCCACCTACGCCGCGGCCCTCTCCGCTGCGGCGGATTTGGCCATGGGGGATGACGCCTTCATGGGCCTGCTCTACAGCGGCAGCAGCTCGGATGCCCTCAATCCCTCAGCGCCGGTGAACACGCCCAGCGGCAACCAGGACTTCCAAAATATCTCCCTCTGGCTGGGGGGATTGGCAGAGGCCAAAACCCCCGGCGGTATGCTTGGCCCCACCCATGATTTCATCTATGCCTACCAGATGCAGCAACTGCAGCGGGGTGATGAAACCTACTACCTGAGCAAGCTGGCTGCCACGGATCTGGTGGAGGAAATCAAGGGCAAGACGGTGGCCGACATGGTGATGGCTGCCACGGGAGTGAAGCATCTCTACCACAAGATCTTTGCGGTGAATGATGCTGATTATGAGCGATCCCTGCAAAGCTTCAACACCTATTCTTCTGAAGCTTTATTGCTTCAGGCCACTCAGACGGTGGTAGATGTCACTGGAACTCAACGGCTGGTGGGCAGGGCAGGCTATGTGAATGGGGTGCTTGTCGGCAATGGTGGCAACTACCTTGATGCCCGCGGCGTGTTCAGTCCCAACGGGGAGGGCAAGGCCAGTGAGCTCTTTGGCGGCACCAACGGCTCCGATCAATTCAAGGGCTTGGCTGGGGATGACTGCATGTGGGGCGATGGAGGCGCGGACACCTTCTGGGCCGGCGATGACAATGACTTTGCCGATGGCGGTGAAGGACATGACACCATCTACGGTGAAAACGGCTTTGACATGTTGCGTGGGGATGCCGGCAACGATCAGATTTATGGCGGCACTGGCAACGACGATATGTATGGCGGAGAGGGCAACGACAGCCTCTTCGGTGAGGATGGCATCGATGATCTCAACGGCGGCAATGGCAACGACCTGGTCTCCGGTGGGCTGGGCAACGACCAGGTGAAGGGACAGGCGGGTAACGACACCCTCATCGGCGGCCAGGGGAACGACATCATCACAGGGGGGGGAGGAAACGATCTCTTCACCTTCAACGAGGCCCCAGGTCTTAATGGGGTGGATCAACTGCGGGACTTCAACTCCACTCTGGACAAACTGGTCTTCGACAAGAACGTCTACGCAGGCCTGAGCGGCTCCACCCTTACCGCAGCCCAGCTGCGGGCGGAGGCCGGGGCGACGGTGGCCACCACGGCGAGCCAGCGCTTCATCTACAACCTCTCCAACGGTGATCTGTTCTTTGATCCCGACGGCACTGGCGTTCTCGCGGTCACGCAGATCGCCAACCTGAACCGCTTCAATCCAGCTTTTCCCTCGGATGTGGCGTCGGCCAACGCGGTCTTCCCCAACCTGGTCAGCAGCAATTTCTTGCTGATCTGAGTGGCCTTGGAAGTGTAACAAATTATACTGAATTTTTTTACAATTCAGTATCGATTACGGCGGTTGCTTTATTTGTCTGGCACAGCTAATTCCTTAGTGGAGAATGTACCAGACCAATCCTGAAGCCGCCGTAGTTATTAAGAATATTGAACGCAATTATCAGCGTTTCAGAGACTATATTACTGGACTTCCCCGTTGACAAAAAGCCATAACCTATGCTGTAGGAGGGATTAAGAGAATTTCCGCCGCCCCGTTACTGGGTACAAATCAGGGAAACTCCCAATAAATCTAACGCTTTTTGTTGCAGTTGAGTCGGTCGAGTTATCTTAGAAAAACGATAACTTCCCTCCCTAATCGTACATTCCACTGTATTCAAGCAAATTGTCCCCAGGTCTTCCAACAAAGTCCGAAAACTATGCACAGGAAAGTTCTCTTGATTCCGTTTTTTTCTTTCCTTAGATTGCACCGATTCACTGCGACTCGCCTTAATCACATTCAGAGAACTATCATCAATTTCTTCATCCTCAAATAATAAAGGAGCCAAGCACTGTTTTAAATGCCATTCCACATAATAAGCCAACATACATAAAAAGATATGAGCTTTGACTCTATCACCCTTATAATGATAGATAGGACGTACCTTTAAATCAATTGACTTATAACAGCGAAATGCCTCCTCCACTTGAGACAAACTTTTATAAGCTTTAACCGTCGTCGCTGCATCCATCAAAGTTGACTCCAGAGAAGTTCTTAACACATACACACCATCCAAGGCCGTTTCTTGAGCGATTAATTCCAGCTTACGCTGATAAGAAAAGCCTTCTTCTGTTATCTCTAGGTTATAGTATTTATTGACCTTAAACTGATGAAGAACCTTGCCCACTCTCAAAGCTATCTTATCTTGACCCTTTAAAGCTCTTTTCTCCCTTTGAGTCGCCTGAACAATCAAATCTAGTTCCTTCTCTACCGCTTCTAATAATGCCTCTCTTTGTAGTTGATTTTTCTGGGCAATGAAGGGATTCCGACAAGCAATTAATCTTTCATCGGGATAATCTTCACTCTCAAATTCCACCAAGTTTACCTGCTCAAATAATCCTAATTGAATCACTTCTACCTCAGCCAGTTTCCGAATTTGAGGCTTAGTTAAACCAGTAATATAGTCTAATCCTTCTAGCGGTTTTACTAATTCCTTGATTTTCGAGTTGGTTAAAATTCCTCTATCGCTTACCCAGACCACATTCTCAATCCCCCAACCCTTTCTGACTTTCTCAATTTGTCCGCTTAAAGTAGCACCGTCTGAGGTGTTTCCTTCAAATACTTCTACCGCTATCGGACAACCCTTAGCTGAACAGAGCAACCCAAAAACTATCTGAGTTTTCCCTTTCTTTTTATCTCGATTATCACCATATTTTCCCAGTTCACAACCATTTCCTTCTAGGTAGGTAGAAGTGACATCATACAAGACTAATGTTCCTGATTCTAAGTGTTTAAGTGCTAGGTGCTTCTCAATTTTATCTTGTTTTTCTAATAACCAATCTAAGGCGTTATATAATTCGTCTTCATCGGCTTTCTCTAAGTCTAACAATTGTCCTAAACTCTGACTACAAGTCTCACTATTAAACCCTCTCGCTGTGGCTAGTTTCGATTTAGGATTGATGATTCTTGCCACAATCATCGCCACTACTAAGTTTCTGATTCGGGAGGATTTTTCACTGATTATTTTATCTAAACCTAATTTTTTAATCGTCTCTAAAATAGCCATCACATGACCATGAGGAAGACTTCTAATCACTTCAAAATGATTGGGAATGCCTTCAGTCATGGACAGTGTTGCCCCTTTAAGAGCCAGTTTCAAATTGTCGATAATATCATCGGGTAATTTTGAGAGATTGGCCAGGGTTCTTTTTTTGACTTGTTCTCCTTCTCGGTAGGACTCTCGAAGAAGAACAGCGGGGGGGGAATTACGGTTAGGAACTTTTTCTATATACATGACCACTATTTTAGCAAATGGAGAGAATTCTTGTCCATTAAGAAAT
>NZ_JASJFE010001058.1:0-2938 GCF_030067735.1 Microcystis sp. M53598_WE2
ACAAAGACCGGCTTCTGTCATACAAAATACATACCTAATTTTTTATAGAGTTTAACTATAAAATTACCTTTGAGTAATTTTACGGGGGAAAACGACTATTCTTTGAGGAATAGCGGTGATTTGAGAGCAAAAAGATAGCAACTAAAATAAAAATTAGCTTTTTTGTCTAAGTAGGGAGGCACAATTATTTGTAGGATGGGTTAGCGGTAGCGTAACCCATGCGGGCGTTGGGTTTCATGCTTTAACCCAACCTACGTTCATCTTATATTTAATTTCACCCACCCACTTAGGAGACAAACTAGATAATAGTTTGGGAATAATTAAAAGTGATAATAGAGGGATTGTACAGTAATTAGGTCATTTTGATAATCTTTCTAGATAGATGAACATCAACAAGGCTGGTTAGATCAGGTAGGAACACCAATCACTCCAACCTCCAGAATATAGCTTAACATTCTCGTATCCGGCTAGGGTAAGGGAAAGGATATTGACACAGGCTGTCACTCCCGAACCACAGTAGAGGATAATTTCTCGATCGCTTTGCCGCTCTTGCCAACGTTGTTTTTGCAGGTCCTGGGGTTGAGAAAAACCCTGACTATCGGTGACTTCTAACCAGGGATAATTAAGCGCCCCCTCGATGTGGCCGGCGATCGGATCGATCGGTTCCCTTTCGCCCCGATAGCGATCGCTTTCCCTGGCATCAATTAACACCACTCCCCCTTGCTCTTTTTGCCTTTTTACCTCCTCGATCGTGACTACCCAATCCTGTTGAACTTGGGGGAGAAAAGCGCCGGTTTTCGGCACAGGTATCTGATTGGAGACGGGATAACCGGCATTTAACCAATTTTGCCAACCACCATCGAGAATGCTGACTCGTTCATGGCCCAGATAACGTAATAACCACCAGAGACGACTGGCAAAGGCAAAACGGGAGGCATCGTAGGCGATGACATGAGTTTGGCCGGAAATCACCCCTAACGAGCTTAATTTAGCGGCTATCGTCTGCGGATTCGGTAAAGGATGACGGCCGCCATGACGGGCAACGGGAGCCGATAAATCGCGATCGAGGTGTAAATAGAAGGCATTTTCAATATGATTGGCTAAATACTCTTGATAACCGAGATCGGGATCATTTAATTGAAAACGACAGTCAATAACCATCAGATCGGGGCGATCGAGATTAGTCACTAACCAACTAGGAGAAACGAGGGGTGCGATCGGATTCATGGCGGGAAAATTGTTTAATAATTAACAGACAGTTGCGCTGATCTTCGCTGCGAGTATAACTGAGTTGATCGGCGATTTTTTGGAGGATCGGCAGTCCTTGCCCATGACCAGAGAAACTATAGTCATGATAGGCGTTTTTCTCGATAAAGTCCTCTAAATCGAAGGCGGAACCCCGATCCCAGATGCGAATTTTCATCTGGGATCGGGTAATCTCAATCTCGATCTCGATTGGGATTTCGGGAGGTAGGTGTCGGTGAGCGTGACGGACTGCATTGGTAAAACCTTCGGCAAGAGCAAGCTGACACTGGAGCCAGTCTTTTTGGGGAATGCCCGCTGGTTCAAGTTGCTCAAAATATTTTAAAACGGTATCTAAGGACTTGAGATCGCTATCTACCTGAAAAGAAATCTTCACCCCCGGCTTACCTCTCCAATGCCTTACGCTAGAAGTTATACCATTTTTCCCAAACTATGACTGATGTGTTAGCTCGATTCTGGATTTAATCCCTGGTTGAGGGACAAGCAAAGTCATCTGTCAGGGAGTCGGGGGTAGGCAGTAAGATTGAGATAGTCAAGTCACAAAAAAGATGGTACGAATTCTAGTAATTGATGATGATGGAGTAATTCAAACGTTTTTGAGCCGCGCTTTGCGGAAGGAATACGAGGTTTTTATTGCCAGTGATGGGGAAGAAGGATTAAAGCAAGCGGGGCAACTAAAACCAGCGATGATTATTTGTGATTGGATGATGCCGGGGATCGATGGGTTGGAAGTTTGCCGGCAAATTAAGCTCAATCCCCAACTGTCAACGACTTTTTTTATCCTCTTAACTTCTTTGGGATCGGTGGAGGATCGGGTCAAGGGATTGGATGCGGGGGCAGATGATTTTTTGTGTAAACCGATCGAGATTAATGAGTTAAGAGCGCGCGTGCGGGCGGGAATTCGTTTGCATCAATTAAGTCATGATCTGCAAGCGCAAAAACAATTACTAGAAATGGAGTTAGCGGAAGCGGCGGCATATGTGCGATCGCTGTTACCAGAACCTTTTATTTCTCCAAAACTTGCTATCGATTTTCGCTTCCTTCCTTCTCGTCGATTGGGGGGGGATGGATTTGATTATTATTGGTTAGATAATGACCATTTGATGTTATATCTTTTAGATGTGGCTGGCCATGGTTTGCGAGCGGCTTTACCTTCCCTTTCGGTGATTAATTTACTCCGTTCTCATGGTTTAACTCAGGTGAATTACTATGAACCTAATCAGGTTTTACATAGGTTAAATCAAGTTTATCAAATCAGTCCTAAGAATGATAAATATTTTACTATCTGGTACGGAATTTATGATCAGAAACAACAACAGTTAACCTATGCCAGTGCCGGTCATCCCCCGGCAGTTCTCCTGACTCAAAAACCTTTTGGACAGATGATTGAAACCAGACTGAAAGCCCCCGGTTTTCCCATCGGGATGTTTCCAGAAGCAGAATATATCAATCAGGTTCAATCCCTGAATTTCTCCAGTAGCCTTTATCTTTTTAGCGATGGAATTTACGAGATCGATTGTGTTGATGGTAGGATGTGGGGACTAGAGAACTTTATTCAATCTTTGCGAAATTATCACTGTAATTCTGCTAAAAATCTTGATAATTTTATTGAAAAAATTCAAGCTTTACAATTTGATGGTAATTTTAGGGATGATCTTTCGATCATGCAGGTGGA
>NZ_JASJFE010000756.1:0-1642 GCF_030067735.1 Microcystis sp. M53598_WE2
GGGGGTAGAACCCCCCAAAAGCTTGGATTGAGTAATCAGATCTCAAGTAATACTAAATCCCTTGAGTATAGGCTATATATCAGGACAGGCAAGAGGCAAGAGGGGGAATACATAATCAGTTTTTAATAACTGGATTTAGGATCAGAATATTTTCATGCTTGACAGTGTAACTTGTTGCATCGTGACTGCCTCCTAAATTCTGCCGGCCGTCTCCTGATACCCGATAGTCCTTGTGTATTGTCGAAGCGTTTACTTATAATAACTTTAAAAAGATTTTCGGGATCATCGGTAGCCCTATGGCAAAAATTGAAACGAGAACAGAACCCATGGTTTTAAACATGGGACCCCATCACCCTTCGATGCACGGAGTTTTGCGCTTAATCGTCACCCTTGACGGGGAAGACGTGATTGACTGTGAACCCGTGATCGGTTATCTTCATCGGGGCATGGAAAAAATTGCCGAAAATCGCACTAATGTCATGTACGTTCCCTACGTTAGTCGTTGGGATTACGCCGCAGGGATGTTTAATGAGGCGATTACGGTCAATGCTCCCGAAAAATTAGCCGATATCGCCGTTCCCAAACGAGCGCAATATATCCGGGTGATTATGTTGGAACTCAACCGCATCGCTAACCATTTACTCTGGTTAGGCCCCTTTATGGCGGATGTAGGCGCACAAACTCCCTTTTTCTACATTTTCCGGGAACGGGAGATGATTTATGACCTCTGGGAAGCTGCCACGGGAATGCGGTTAATTAATAATAATTATTTCCGTATTGGTGGCGTGGCGGTGGATTTACCCTACGGATGGGTGGATAAGTGCGTGGATTTCTGTGACTATTTTGACCCCAAAGTGGACGAATACGAGAAATTAATCACTAATAACCCGATTTTCCGCCGTCGTATTGAAGGGATAGGCTGCATTACCAGAGACGAAGCGATTAACTGGGGTTTATCTGGTCCGATGTTACGCGCTTCCGGGGTGAAATGGGATTTAAGAAAAGTTGACCATTACGAGTGTTACGACGATTTTGACTGGGAAGTGCATTGGGAAACCGCCGGCGATTGTTTTGCTCGTTATCTGGTGCGGATTCGGGAAATGCGCGAATCGGTGAAAATTATCCGGCAAGCACTGAAAGGTTTACCCGGTGGTCCCTACGAAAATCTGGAAGCAAAACGGATGGCAGAAGGGAAAAAATCAGCTTGGAATGATTTTGACTATCAATATATCGCCAAAAAAGTCGCCCCCACTTTCAAAATCCCTAAAGGTGAACATTATGTGCGCTTGGAAAGCGGTAAAGGGGAATTAGGTATCTTTATCGTCGGTAATGATGATGTTTTCCCTTGGCGTTGGAAAATTCGGGCCGCCGATTTTAATAATCTTCAAATTCTGCCTCATATCCTCAAAGGGGTAAAAGTTGCCGATATTATGGCGATTTTAGGCAGTATTGATATTATTATGGGGTCAGTTGATCGCTAAATCTCTTTCAGGGTGAGTTATCTTAACTAACTCACCCTCGTTTTGGTCCAGTCTCATGTAATACCTGGACTTCCCCCATACATAGGGTTTGCTGAAAAAGTTGTTCGTGGGGGCAGGGTGTGGGGTGTGGGGTGTGGGGTGTAGGGTGTAGAGTTTTACCA
>NZ_JASJFE010000513.1:0-2004 GCF_030067735.1 Microcystis sp. M53598_WE2
CCCTGTGCAGTCCTAAGAAGTAATTGAGATAGTTAACAGCTTAATTGGTTGTTGTTTACTGATTACCGCTGCCGTCCTGCCGTCCTAATTCATAGACACCACAGGCAACACAGGCGAGAATACCGACACTAATCGGCCAACTTTTTCCTAAACTAATCTCGATTAACCAATCGGAGAAACCGCCGAGAATGAGAAAGGGAATAATACTAAAGATAGAGGCATAAAAAGCATTTTGGGATTCTCTGGCGACGCGAGTTTTTTCAAACTCCTCTAGGGAAGTATAGAGGAAACGCTCGGCAAAATTAAACCAGCCATAGAAAATTTCTATAAACCAATTTCGCACCCCAGTTAACCCCAGATACAATGCTAAAGACCAGAGACAGCTACCGGCAATAAAGGCCGGGGAAATATTGATAGTGAAGGGCAGAAAGTCGATTACCATAAATGAGAGCCACAGGAGTGATAAATTTGAGCGAGCGGCTTGATCGATCTTAACAAGTCTTGACCCTGGCACCAAAAAGTTGACATCCTCACCGCCGGGGCCGGACGGTGATTTCCAAACCTGACGATTTGGGTTTCTGTTTGGGGTCCCTTGCCTGGTTTCGCGGCTGCCTTAACAGATTTACCCCCCTCTGGTCATCAGGTCGCCACCAGGACTGGGAAAATGGGGAAATGGGGAAATTCAACTAAAACCCCTTCGCTGTGATTTCTCTGTGTTCTGACATGGAGAGCTTTATTGTCAACTAATCTTACACCGCCCAAGGTGCGCCGCAATAGCGACTCTTGTTCTGGTGTTGGGTAAAATCGGTAGCGATCGGCTTTCCCCATACCTGACCTTCTGGCATATATCCTGTAAATGCGCTAGTATTTAACAGTAAATCCAACCTAGAACGGCGGGGTTTCAGACCCAATTTTTTTGATGAAAAGTTTTTTTAAGAAACCTTATCGGTTAGGAATTTTGATGCTTGTATCGACAAGTTTAATCGCCTGTAGTGCCTTAAACTATAGCTCTTTTACGGAACTCGTGCCATCTTTCTCTCCCGCTCCTTCTCCCTCTCCTTTAGATGCGGCAACTTTACTTGTTTTAGAGAATAAAATCTATCAACAGGTCAATCGCTATCGTCAATCTCGTAATTTATCTCCCCTACTGTTAAATCGAGCAATTTCGCAACAGGCAAGATTACATAGCCAACGTATGGCCTCGGGTTTAGTTCCTTTTAGTCATCAAGATTTTGACAAAAGAGCGCAAACTATTGGTGTTTCGGTTCCCTATCAAGCGGTGGGGGAAAATGTGGCAGTTAATCAAGGTTATGATGACCCGGTAATGATTGCGGTGGATGGTTGGATTAAAAGTCAAGGTCATCGGGAAAATATGGAGGGAGATTTTGATAGTACCGGGATTGGAGTAGCGACGGATAATCAAGGGAAATTGTACTTTACTCAAATATTTCTAAAACGTCAATCCGCTCCTGTTTCTACTAATTCCCTTAGCTACGATTCTATCGAGAATAAATCTTTTTTAATCCCCCTCGAAGAAAACACTAATTATCAAGTTAATCGCTACCGAATTTCTCAAAATTTACCGCCCCTACGTCTCGATGCTCGTATTAGTCATGAAGCTCGCTTATTTAGTCAAAAAATGGCCCATAAACAGGCTCCTTTTAGTCATGATGGTTTTGAGGGAAGAGTCAAGGCAGTACAAAGGAAGATTCCTTTAGAAAAAATGGGCGAAAATTTGGCTTTTATGAAGGGATATCCTGACCCCGTTAGCGTTGCCGTCAAGGGTTGGATTAATAGCCCCGGCCATCAAAAAAATATGGTTGGTGATTATAATCTCACCGGTATCGGTATCGCTAAAAATAATGCTGGTGAATATTATTTTACACAACTTTTTGTTAAAAAGCGTTGACAAAATTACCCCGATGATATTTAAATTTAATTATCAGTTTTTAACTATCAGCCTTTTCAGTTATCAGTTATCAGTGATCAGATTTGAGTTTTCAG
>NZ_JASJFE010000470.1:0-4001 GCF_030067735.1 Microcystis sp. M53598_WE2
AAGGAAATAGTCATTTTTTTGTTGCCTTCTGGGAATTCTCAAACTAATGATATATTCTGCCTACTTAGGGTCTGCTGAAAAAGTTTTTCGTGGGGGTAGGGTGTAGGGTGTGGGGTGTGGGGTGTGGGGTGTGGGGTGTGGGGTGTGGGGAAGTGGGAAGAATAAATAAAATAATCTCCTGTCTCCTGACGACCGGCTCCTGACTCCTGACCCTAACAACAATTTTTGATTTTTACAAGAGGTCTATGGTAAAACTGCCAATTTAATCCGGCTCTGGTCATTCTCGATGTTAATCTAGCGGATAGTCTCGAATTTGACCTACACTACATCTCTACACGGTTCTTAACTGGAACGAGTTTGATCGCTAGGAGATTGACTTTCCTCTAATTGAGCTTTGATTTTTACCGAGTCTTCAATCTGCTCGGCCTCTCGCTTAAATTCACTTTCAAATTCCTTGGATGCTTCTTGAAATCCTCGAATCGTTTTGCCTAAACTGCGACCGATTTCTGGTAATTTTTTCGGTCCGAAAACTAGCAGGGCAATCAAGAGAATTAACCCCATTTCCGGTAATCCAATTCCAAAAATATTCATTTTTTTGCTCCTAATAAAAAACTCGCGGTGGGCAATAACCCACCTGCCAAAGTCCGAGGGATAATTCTGCCGCCAAAAATGCCGACGAGATTGTTGGAATCTGCTTACTGACCCCAATCTACATTAAATCCTTCTAAAATTAGGGAGGAGTTGTAGATCTGTAAAATAATCAGCAAAAAGACTAAAAACAGAGCCATAAAAACTCCCATCAGCAAGGTAGTTCCCCAACCGGGAGAAACTTTACCATATTCCGAGTTGAGGGGACGAAGGATTTCACCTAAGCGTGTACGCTGTGCCATAAGTTACCAAGAAAGATCTGTAAATGATAATTTTGTATTGATCCGTAATTTGACGAAGTGCCAACCGGTCAACCCAGTGAGATAAAATCTACTGCTGTTTCCAGTGGAGCTTTTTTGGTCTAATTCCTAACGGAATCGTTTTTCGCCTGCCCTGCCACGCCCACAAGAATCTGCAAGCGCCTACAGTACGGGAATTATTCTAACATTGTTTGGTGATCTTCTCAGGATTTAGGAGATGGTCGATGGGAGTTGGGGTGATGGGGGAGAAGGGAGAAGGGAGAAGGGAGAAAAAAGCTGATCGATCAGTGATCACTGATCAAGTCTCCTTCGGTGCTATGATCGAGGGTGTAAAGTTTTATTGCAAAGGTATTCGTCTTGGTTAAGCTGAATACTGACAAAAGGTTAACAACACTACCTTAAACAAGCTCTCAAGAGAGGATACAGAGAACACATGGCTTACACACTTCCCCCTTTACCCTACGATTACACTGCCTTAGAGCCTTGTATCACCAAAAGTACCCTAGAATTCCACCACGACAAGCACCACGCCGCTTATGTCAATAACTATAACGGTTTGGTCAAAGATACGGAACTCGATGCTCTCTCTTTAGAAGAAGTTATCGTTAAGGTTGCCGGTGATGCCTCTAAAGCTGGGGTTTTCAACAATGCCGCCCAAGCATGGAATCATAGTTTTTATTGGGACTGCATGAAACCGGGCGGTGGCGGTGCGCCTACCGGTGCTTTAGCCGATAAAATTCAGGCAGATTTCGGCAGTTTCGAGAAATTTGTCGAAGCTTTCAAAACTGCGGGCGCTACTCAATTCGGTAGCGGTTGGGCTTGGTTGGTTCTCGATAACGGTACTCTCAAAGTTACCAAAACCGGCAACGCTGACAATCCTTTAACCGCCGGACAGGTTCCCCTCTTAACTATGGATGTGTGGGAACACGCTTATTATCTCGACTACCAAAATCGTCGTCCCGATTACATCAGCGACTTTTTAACTAAGTTGGTTAATTGGGATTTCGTGGCTGCTAATTTAGCGGCGGCCTAAAAATTTGGCTCAGTTAATCAGTTATCAGTTATCAGTTATCAGGGGTTGGGGAGCAGGGAGAAACAATCCATAAGTTGGGAGTTAATCGTACTATTAAAATTGGCCAATCTCTCTAATATTAATTATCCTTAAAAGAGATAACCAGAAAAAACTTTTTTAACATCGATCGCGCTTCTCGCACCATGGAACAACCTGTCAGTTGGATTATTCCCCGTCATCCCCGTCCCGATTATCCCCTGTTTGTATTTTTACCCGGAATGGATGGCAGCGGCCAACTATACCATCGTCAGATTAAAAACCTTGCCCCTTACTTCGATCTACGTTGTTTGGTGATTTCCCCGCAATATCTCGGTGATTGGGAGGAATTAAGCACCCTCGTGATCGCTTTATTGGAACAGGAATTAAAGCGACAATCGAGAAAAGTCTATCTCTGCGGTGAGTCTTTTGGCGGCTGTTTAGCCTTGAAAATAGCGACAAAATCACCAAAATTAATTAAAAAACTGATTTTAATTAACCCTGCTTCTTCTTTTAATCAAAGACCTCTTTTAAGCTTGGGAATCGGTATCACCCAGATGATGCCCGATTTCATCCACGGCAGCTCGGCACTAACTATTTTACCCTTTCTGGCCGCTCTCGGTCGCATATCCCGGGAAGATCGCCGCTCTCTCCTCAAAGCCATGCAATACGTCCCACTGAAGACGATTAGCTGGCGTTTATCCCAGTTACAACGGTTTCAGGTTAGTGCCAGCGAGTTAAAATGTCTGCAATTGGGGGTGTTAGTGATAGCCAGTCAAGGGGATCGACTGTTACCATCGGTAGCGGAGGCTAAACGCCTAATTCAGCAGTTACCCGCGGCAAAATTAACGATTCTACCCCATAGTGGTCACGCTTGCCTGCTGGAAACCGATATTCATCTCAAAGACATTCTCCATCACCATGCTTGTCTCCCCCGAAGCCTACCCGCAAAAAGTCACTGAGGATGGTTCTTATACCTTTTTTTCGACCGAATTCGGCGAATGTTATCATTCTACCTCTGGGGCAAGGGAAGAAGCCGAGAAAAAATTTATCCTCTCTAGTCGTCTGACAGCCAAAGCAGACCAGAGCAATAATCTGAAAATTCTTGACATTTGTTACGGCTTAGGGTATAATAGCGCCGCAGCCTTAGCGGCCATTTGGCAAGTTAGGGGGGATTGTCGGGTAGAATTATTAGCTTTAGAAAGCGATCGAGTGGTTCCCCTAGCGGCTATTAGAGAAAATCTCTTAAATAGTTGGAGTCAACCAATTCCCGAATATTTAAATGATTTTGCCCATAATCACCGGCTAGACCTGCCTAATCTCACGGCTAAACTGTTAATCGGGGATGCGCGACAGACGATAACCAAGGTGATTGACGCGGGTTTTCAAGCGGAGGCAATTTTTCTCGACCCCTTTTCCCCGGGTAAATGTCCGCAACTGTGGACGGTGGAGTTTTTAGCTTTAGTGGCGAAATGCCTGAGTCCGACGGGTTATTTAGTCACCTATTCCTGTGCTGCCTCGGTGCGAAGGGCTTTACAATTAGCAGGATTGCAGATTGGGGCCACCGATAGCGTCGGGCGGCGATCGCCAGGGACAATAGCCAGTTTTTTGTCCTTACCCCCATCTCTATCGGTACAGGAAAGGGAACATCTGCAAACTAAGGCCGCTATTCCCTATCGAGACGCGACTTTAACCGACCCGGCCGAAGTGATTATACAACGTCGTCGCAGCGAACAGGCTCTCTGTGACTTAGAACCGACTAGCCACTGGAAAAAACGTTGGCAAAGATCGGTTAGTTCGATCGAAATCTCGGAATGAGAATAGTGTGGTTAAATGCCTGATAATTCGGGCTTCTGTCGTTGTAATAGCAATTTTCTCAACAAAAACTACCTATCAGATTGTGGCCAATTGGTATAAGTAGGGTTTGCGGCAAAAAGTTTTTCGGTGGTGGCAGGGTGTGGGGTGTGGGGTGTGGGGTGTGGGGTTTTACCAGTTTTGAGGTGGCCAATTACCTAATTTTCAGGGAAAAAGTGCCTAAATTTCCC
>NZ_JASJFE010000897.1:0-5015 GCF_030067735.1 Microcystis sp. M53598_WE2
AGGGGGGATCAGAGGCAAAATCTATCTTCAATTTAATTATAACTACTTACTTGTCTAGTTTTTGGTTGTGAGAAAGTTGCAGGCTTTTCAGTGAAAGTAAACTGATAACTGATAACTGATAACTGATAACTGATTTAAGCAAAACGACGACGAAGTAAGGGCTGAATTGCCAAAAGGATTAGCAGATCAAAAGCTAAGAGCAGGCCTAAAACTGTCAAGAAATTGAGGTCAAGCCAAGGGGTTTGTAAGACTATGCTATCAAAAGACCAGTGCTGATTGAAATAAATATAACGGATCGGTTCGATCGCATAGGTAAGAGGGTTGAGACTAGCGATTACTTGTAACCAATCTGCCATAAAGTTTAAGGGAGCGAGGGCGGTACTGGCAAATAAAAGCGGTAAATTGGTGACGAAAATGACGGCGATTAATTCGATATGTCCGGGGAGAGCAAAGGTTAAACTGAGACTTAAGGCAGTCATACCCAAAACTATTAGGAAAACAATCAAAGCGATCGCACCTAATCCAGCTAAACTGGGCAATCCTGCCCCTAAAAAGGCACTAGCGGCCACGATCGAGGCGGTTTGGATGAAACTGAGGGCGATAATATAGATGGTAGAAGCGGCCACGATCGAGTACCGAGTGGTTAAAGGCGCTACCAAGAGACGGTTAAGAAAGCCAAATTCTCGATCGAACATTACCGGTAAACCGGCATTTAAGGCCCCAGAAAAAGCGGTAAAGACAATCACCCCGGGGGCGAGAAATTTAGCATAACTGAGATCGTTGCCGAATAGACCCTGGGGAGCCTTATAAAACAATGCCCCAAATAAAATCAGCCACATAAAGGGCTGAATTACCCCCGCGATTAGGGTTGAAGGACGACGTTGTAATTGGATGAACAGACGTTTAGTCATGGCCAGAGTTTCTTGCAGAAATTCCCCTAGCACATTTCCCCCATCGTCCACCGTTGCTGCTCTAGTGGGATTGGGGGCTAAACTAGCTTTTAAGGAAGAAGGTGTGATGGTTTGGCTCATGAAATATTTACCTCTAATGCAGTCTCAACGAGTAATTTAGATAGTCAACAGTTTATAAGTGATCAGATGGCTCTCTTGGGGTTCTGGTGATCGGCAAATCCTCTCGAAGAAAAGGCTTACACCCTACCACTTCTCCAATATACAAGGGGCGTAAGCCCTGGGGGAGAAGAATGTAAATATTTATTAAATTGTAGCTTTTAATACAATGCGGGGGGGGGAAGTGTGTATTTTGTCTTTGAGCATTCGCTTGTCATTGTTTTGGGTTGCCCTATCGCTTAACCCAAATCTAAATGTCACGCACTCAAATCATTTACCATTAACCCTTTGTTATGAAATTACAACTCGGCATTGTCTGTGCCGGGGTTGCCCTGGCAACTCTGGGAACTGGTGCGGCACAAGCTGCTTTGGTGGTCGTCCCTACAGGCTTGAATCCAGGCGATCAGTATCGTTTGGTGTTTGTTACTGACGGCACACGGGATGCAACAAGCACCAACATCGACGACTACAATAACTTTGTTACCAGCCAGGTAACAGGAAGCGCTCTTGCTACGGCTTTAACAACGGCAGGATTTAACCTAGGTACGATCACTTGGAAGGCGATCGGTTCTACTTCCGCTACGTCTGCCAAAGTCAATACCGGTACTGATGGCAGTCAGCCAGATCTTCCCATCTACCTCATAGATGGCAACAGGGTCGCCAACAATAATGCCGATCTTTGGGATGGCTCAATCGCTAAATCTATCGATCGCACTCAGATAGACACATCTAAGAATGCAAGTGTATGGACGGGCACTCAGGCGGGGGGCTCCACTGGTTCGCCGTTGGGTAATGCCATAGGATTTCCGCCTGTGGCTAATATGGGCGCGACTATTTACACCGACTCCAGATGGATCAACGACATCACCTTTCTGAGCGTGAGTCAAAGCTTATCTCTATATGGAATGTCCTCAGTCCTGACAGTTCCGACTCCAGCAGTCACTGTCCCCGAACCCTCTAGCCTTCTTGGTTATATCACCCTGGGCGGTTTAATGCTAGGGGGTGCTGTCCGCAAAGCGAGGAAATAATGCCTACAAGGGAGAGGAGACGCGGGTTTCCTCTCTCTTTTTTTGGGGTAGTTTGTTTAATTCCTGGTTCCAAGGCTCTGCCTTGGAACCAAACATTTAGGCTCTGCCTAAATTTAAAAGTCAATCTGAGGAATAGTTTCAGGATCTATCCCTAATTCCCGCAATCGTGCCGCTAGTTGTTCTGCTCGTTGTTTCGCCGCAGAAGCCTCTTGTTTCGCCGCAGAAGCCTCTTGTTTCGCCGCAGAAGCCTCTTGTTTAGCCGCAGAAGCCTCTTGTTTAGCCACAATTAACTCCTCATCGGCAAGGGGAATCAACTCTCCCTCCAGCGTCAACCAGCGCAACCATAGCCGCTCAATTCCCCGATAGGAACCTTGCCACAAACCCAAGCTCAATTCCAGTTGAGGAATCGGTAAGCGTCCCTCCACTAAAGTCACGGGTTGGTAATGACCATCTACCAGTTCAAACGCTTGAAGTTGGTTAGTATAGCGGCTAAAAACTACATAGTAGGGAACCTGCAAAATCTGTTCATAAACTGTCCACTTAGTTGGCGGTTCTTCTGGTTGGCGTAGTTCTTCTCCTAAATCTTGATTTTCCGTACCTGGAGACAATAATTCCACCACAATCGCAGGGGAAACTCCTTCCTGCCAAATCACATAACTTAAGCGCAGGTCATGGCCATCGTAGAGACGAGGAACACCGACCACCCCAAACCAATCAGGACGCTTGTACCATTGAGGGTGTCTGACATCGTAGTAAAGGTTAAGGTCAGCGGCGCTAAAAACTAGCTCTGGTTCCCAGTTGGGAGGCTGGAAAGTCAGCAGTAATAACTGAGGTTGTAATAGGTGAAATTCGTCAGGCAAACCGGGTTCCAGTGGATTATCACTAGGTAAATCGTACATCGTCGGCAGGGATTGCCGGGGGGAAAGGGAAGGGTCAGATTGGGGAATGGTGAAGGTAGGTGTAGTCATTTCAGTTATCAGTTATCAGTTATCAGTTACCACTCAGACCTCTCAAACATTGTAACTGTGATTACTGTAGCGGCGTAAGCCCTGGGGGAAAGGAATGTAAATATTTATTAAATTGTAGCTTTTGATACAATGCGGGGGAAGCAAGTGTGTATTTTGCCCTTTAAGCCCTATTCGTGTTTAATTCTAAAAATGAAAAATCCAATTTTAGCGGCGCTGAGTCAAAAATCTCTCTCAGTTGGTATTGTGGCATCAACCGTTTTCTTCGGCACTACTAGCCACGCCTTGGCCAGCGTTCTGATTGCCGGATCTCCCAGCACTGCGAGTTTTCTCAACGACGTTCAAGCAAAAATTGCTGGAACTGGCCTAATTTCTGGAAGCGTAGATATACTGAATGTCAGTTCTTCTACCCCGACTCTCGCGCAATTACAGGCTTATGATGCCGTACTATTCTTTTCTGATTTCGGTTTTGCCGATCCAACCACTTTCGGTAACGTATTAGCAGATTACGTCGATGCGGGTGGTGGAGTAGTCCAAGCGACTTTTTCATTCTGGAGCGCTGGCGCAGACATTGGTGGTCGGTGGAGGGCGCAAAACTACGATGTTTGGCAACCAGGAGGACAGAACCAACCCGGAAATCTAACATTAGGAACAATTTACGATCCATCGAACCCGATCCTCGCAGGCGTTACCAGCTTCAATGGCGGATCAAGGAGTTTCTACAATACAGTGGGACCTCTCAACCCCGGTGCGGTAGCAGTGGCTGACTGGAGTAATGGTGCACCGCTAATCGCCGTCAATACCTCCACATTTGCGGGCAAAATAGCTGGGTTGAATTTTTATCCCCCATCAAGCGATGCTCTCTCCGGTCTCTGGGTCACAGTAGTACCGATGGCGCACTGTTAATGGCCAATTCCCTGAACTTCGTCACCAAACAAGTTTCTGTTCCCGAACCCAATTCTCTTCTTGGACTGTTTGCTATCGGCACTCTTGGCGCAGCTTCAACCCTCAAACGCAAACTAAAATCATCCAAATCAGCCGAGAAGTAAACCACAAAAGTCGGCTAAATTGGCCACAAAATATCACAAACACCCCTTCATTCAGTCAGTGGAGGGGGTTTTGTTTTTTTGGTTTTTCGATGGGTAGCATCTCAGTCGTGAATTATGCTAGGATTCGCCCTAGAATGAGCAAAAATCATGACTACACAAGCAACAGTAATCCAAGGCACGGCCAGGGAAATTAGGGAAGCACTGGCGCTTATACCTTGGAGAAGTCAGAGCCTACATTTCATCGGGGTTAATTCCAAGCGCTCTGAGCCTTTCAGCCAGCCGGATGGCTTTTTGTTCAGCCTCTTGTTTAGCCAGACGTTCTTGAGCAGCGATCGCCTCAGCCTGGTTCGCTCTTTCCTCAGCCGTTAGATAGCGATTTCCTGGCTCGTCATACCAGTATAACCATTCCCGATACCAGGCAATATGTTCTCCTTTTTCATAACCCAGCGCCAAGCCAATTTCAGGCAACCAAACTCGATTATTCTCACTCTCTAGAAGTTCATATTTGCCTGAGATTAATTTATATACCTCTAATCTTTGTCGGTTTTTAAATCTTCCCCTTCTGCCACTCAAAGGATTGTATATTGCATAATACAGAATCCCCAGGGTTTGGTAATTTAAGAATTTTTCCTCATACTCACTATTATACTTCTCGGAAATTACCTCTAAAAACAAAATCGGCAAGATATACTTTTCTCCCCACAAAATATAGCTTAACCGACCTCTTTCTCCCGTATCATGGTTGACTCCAACCGCTAAGAAACCATCGGGGACAAAAGCTGATTCGTCTGGATTATAATAAACAGCCATATCTACCCCAAAATACCAATCATCTCGACCAGACCAAATTAAAGCTAATAAACTTAGCAGTAGATTGGGAATATCATTCTGTAACTGATTATCCAC
>NZ_JASJFE010000789.1:0-1995 GCF_030067735.1 Microcystis sp. M53598_WE2
CTAGGAAATCTTTGGCTGGCATAAGTAGGATTTTTCTAAAATTACTATTTCTATTTTAGGTGGTTTAAGTGCGTTTTAGCTTACACGGAGGCTCGATCGAAATTGCTAATATCCCCGGTAATGGAACCACTGTCACGATTCTATTACCGAAAGTGGCCTGAAAAAAATCGGAGCGAGAATGATTCTCACTCCCTACCAATCACGATATGAGGGGAAAACTTCTGGGGAAGAAATTAGAAAACATCACCTAGACGGGCATATTCTAAAATTGACCGGCTAAGAGCATCGCGATCATCGCGGGTGAGGTAATAATTCCGGCCGCCGATATCATTGAGAAATCGCAGTAGGGCAAGACAAGCGGACTCTAGATCCGCTCTGTGTCGGGCAGCCGCTAAAGCTTGTTCAGAGGTGGCATAAACTAGGCAATCGCTAATTCCTTCCCTGCCATCCACTCGCCAACATTGAAAAGAATAACCCTGCATTTCTAGGATCAATTCAATCTGCCAGCCGTGATAGTCAAATCGCGTATAAATCATTTCAAGCAGCCCCTTTTAGGAGAGGAGAGTCACAGGTTTGACCGCTCTGATTGTCTAGAAGCCCTGCACCTGTCTAACTTTCTAATTTAACGGGTGATTATGGAAACCCTCTGCAAACTTCGTGCAGATTTCGTGCAGAAATGATTTTGTCTACTGTCCCAAGGCAGATATTACTTTAAACGATAACCAAGACCGTGAACGGTTTCAATAAAGTCTTCCGGCGCACCGAGGGATTTTAGCTTGTGACGAAGACCGCGAATATGGGAAGTAACGGTTTCCTCGGCTGGAGAATCGTCCAAAGACCAAACTCGCTCAATAATACCCGATCGACTTAAGATCCGGCGCCCATGGGTAACAAGTAATTCTAAGAGAGCGAATTCCTTGGGGGTGAGGGAAAGAAATTGACCGTTATAACTGGCCTCGTGGGTACTGGGATTTAACTGCAAACCCCCCCAAGATAATAAAACACTGCTGGTGCTGCTGCCGCGTCGGATCAAGGCCCGAATCCGCGCCATTAATTCGCCCAAATCGAAGGGTTTAGTGACATAATCATCGGCCCCTGCGTCTAATCCGTCGATTTTATCGATTACCGTATCCCTTGCGGTTAATAATAGGACGGGAACGGTGGCATTAGCAGAGACGGGATGATGGGATTCCGCTCGTCGCAGACGTTGACAGAGCAAAGTTCCGCTTAATTTGGGCAGGGTGACATCGAGAACTAAAAGATCATATTTGCCTAATTCTAGCCAATTCCAGCCTTCTTCTCCGTCTCTAGCCACATCGACAACGTATTGTCGCTCGCTCAAGGCCTCTCGCAAAATCTCGGCTAGTTGCATATCATCTTCTACTACTAAAATTCGCATGGTCTAGACTTGACACTCCCGCCGTCAAGCTGACGCTGTGACGGGGGATTCTTGATTCACAGAAACCCGCTTTTCGGTACAAGTACCAACGAGTCTTACAGTTTCTCCCCAAGCTTGAAATTCCGACTGTCCATCGGTATTTGTTGACAGTATTCTCATACCTTCTTCCCTTACATTCTTGGCGGCGTTTTCATCTCTATCGTGCTGCGTCTTACATTCTGGACAAATCCATTCACGAATACTGAGAGTCAATAAATCATTTTTAAATCCACAGCAAGAACAGAGTTTTGTACTCGGATAAAACCTGTCAACTTCTACAAGTTTTCCTCCCTCTCTTTCTAGCTTGTAATCCAAGAAATTAAGCAACATACCAAAACCAGCGTCATGTATTGATTTGGCTAATTTAGTCCTTGCTAACCCTTTAATATTCAGATTCTCGGCTACAACGATTTGGTTTTCATCGCATAACTTTCTGGAGAGTTTATGAAGAAAATCCTGTCTAGTATTTGCTATCTTTTCGTGAACCTTGGCTACCTCCTTAATGGCTTTTTGGCGATTATTAGACCCCTTGGCTTTACGAGACAATGCTTGTTGTC
>NZ_JASJFE010000314.1:0-6845 GCF_030067735.1 Microcystis sp. M53598_WE2
ACTCCAATGGTAG
The DNA here is from genome assembly GCF_030067735.1 of Microcystis sp. M53598_WE2. NCBI lineage: Bacteria > Bacillati > Cyanobacteriota > Cyanophyceae > Chroococcales > Microcystaceae > Microcystis > Microcystis sp. M53598_WE2. Next base: position 14 of record NZ_JASJFE010000314.1, read on the forward strand.
GCACTTTTTGAGGGAAAAAAAGTCTAAAAGCCTTATCCAACAAGGTTTTTAGATTTATTCAGCCAGCCCTAGTTAAACTATTCAGTTGTAGAGATTTTAGCGACCAACCACTGGCAGTTTTACTGTCCACTGCATCGTAGAGTAGTTTGCTTCTGCCTAGGGCAGGATCGGATAAAGGAATATTCTTGATATAATGAAAAATTGCTTCCCAGCTATAATCCTCGATCGAGCCAATCAATGGTGAGGCAATTGCGGCTAGAATGGCCTGCTTTAGTCTTTTAGTCTCGTCGTTCGTTAACACTTAGGGATTCCTCTACGGAATACAAAAATTCACTCATCCTCAGACCTAAAGCATTAGTAATATGACTAAGCACTCTCACCGATGGACTTTTTAATCCTCGCTCTAGTTGACTGATGTAAGTTCTATGCAGACCTGTTACTTCCGCCAAATACTCTTGCGACCACCCTTTTTCTTGGCGATAACGCTGTAGCTCTCGTCCTAAAATTTGCTCTAGTTGACCAGATTGCATAACCTGAATTCTAGTCTTTTGTATACCAAAGTTCTACAGACTAAAGTATTCAATGTCTCAGTGCCGAACAGAAACAGATAAATCAACCAAGGTCGATCGCAAATCGCTATGATAGAATATTGGGTCTTTAATTTCCGTCCCCTCCTCCTCTTATGAAACTGCCTGTCGTCGCTATTATCGGTCGTCCCAATGTGGGCAAATCCACCCTCGTCAATCGTATCGCTGGAGATCAACAGGCGATCGTTTTCGATCAACCCGGGATTACCAGAGATCGCACCTATCAACCAGCTTTCTGGTGCGATCGAGATTTTCAAATTGTCGATACAGGGGGGCTAGTTTTTAACGATGACAGCGAATTTCTCCCTTTAATCCGCGAACAGGCTTTAATCGCCCTAGCAGAGGCAAGTGTGGCGATTTTTGTCGTCGATGGGCAAGGGGGAATTACCGCCGGCGATCGAGAAATTGCCGCTTGGTTACGACAGCAAAATGTACCGATACTTTTGGCAGTCAATAAATGTGAATCGGTGGAACAGGGTATCCTGCAAGCGACGGAATTCTGGGAATTAGCCATCGGTGAACCCTTCCCCATCTCGGCCATTCACGGTTCTGGTACAGGAGAACTACTCGATGCGGTGATTAAATATTTGCCACCCGCGGCGGCAATTCCCGAAAATGAAGAAATTAAAGTGGCAATTATCGGTCGTCCTAACGTGGGTAAATCCAGTCTCCTCAATGCTTTAACCGGACAACAACGGGCGATCGTTAGTCCGATTTCGGGAACCACCAGAGACTCGATCGATACTTTAATTGAACGAGAAGGACAGGTTTATCGGTTAATTGACACCGCTGGCATTCGCCGTAAGAAGAATGTGGACTATGGAGCCGAATTTTTCAGTATTAACCGTGCTTTTAAGGCCATTCGCCGGTCTGACGTGGTACTATTCGTCATCGATGTGCTAGATGGTGTCACCGAACAGGATTTAAAATTGGCGGGACGAATTATTGAAGAAGGGCGCGCGGTGGTGCTAGTGGTCAATAAATGGGATGCGGTGGAGAAAGACACCTACACCATCAATACTTATACCAAAATGCTCCAAGATCGGCTGTATTTTATGGATTGGGCAGAAATGATCTTTGTCAGCGCCATGACGGGGCAAAGAGTCACCAAAATCCTCGAATTAGTCGATATTGCCGCCGAATCTCACCGTCGTCGCGTCAGTACCTCGGTAATCAACGATGTGATCGAAGAGGCGGTGAAGTGGCACAATCCCCCCACCACCAGAGGCGGAAAACAGGGGAAACTATACTATGGCACGCAAGTATCGAGTCAACCCCCCACGATCGCCCTTTTCGTTAACGATCCCCAGCGCTTTAATGATAACTATCGCCGTTACATCGAAGGGCAATTCCGGCAACAGTTAGGCTTTAAAGGAACCCCGATCCGCTTAATCTGGCGCGGCAAACCGGCGCGAGAAGTGGAAAAAACGGTTAATAGAGCCACCAAGGTCTAATTTATGGATTTATTGCGAAGTTTGCCCATCGGTCTTTATCTCGATCAACCGATTACCCGACTACATCAACTAGATGCGCGGGTAAAATTTATCTGGTTAATGGCTTTTTTAGCAGCACCTTTATTAGCTAATCCTTGGTGGCGTTTAGCTTTGGTGGGATTGTTAATGTTTTTAACCCTGCTTGCGCCTATTCCCCCCCGCGTCTGGCGGCAACAGATGGGCTGGCTGATATTTTTAGCGATTATCGTCTTTCTGATTACTGCTATCACTCCCGATGGTTTAGGGGTGAGTATTCAGCCGCGTTTACCGGATGAAGGGCTGAATTTACCGCCAGCAAGTGATTATCAGTATGTTTTATGGGATAGAGGTCGTTTATTTGTTACCCGACGTTCTTTGGAATTAGCAGTGAGAATTAGTACCTTAGTTTTTACTTTAATTTATAGCACTAATCTCTTTTTATTGACGACGGCCCCGGAAGAAATTACCGAAGGTTTAGAGAATTTAATGAGTCCTTTACGGCGATTTAATGTGCCGGTGACGGAAATTTCTCTGACTTTGACCCTCTCTTTGCGCTTTATTCCTCTGGTTTTAGAAGAAGTGCAAAATCTGGCTAGGGCAGTGAGAACTAGGGCGATCGATTGGCAAAAATTAGGGATTAAAAAGAGTTTAAACGTCTGGTTAACAGTAGTGGAAAAATTACTAGATAATTTGCTTTTGCGCGCCGAACAAATAGCGATCGCTATGGAGGTTCGCGGTTTTACCAGTCCCAATCAGCATCAAGTACGCTGGCACGAATTAAAGTTAAGATGGGCTGATTTGATCGCTTTATTTTTGTTAATTCCCTTTTGGGCAGCCCGATTAGCTTGGGGTGGTTTATAGCAGTTATCAGTTGTCAGTTAATAGACCAAGTATCGCCACCGAATATCAAGGAAAAATTTTTGAGTGAGATCAAACCGAAAATACAGGCATAGGTCTATCAATTGTCAAAAAAATTCTTGATAATCAAGGAGAGAGAATTTGCATAGAATCCCGATCAGGTGAAGGGGCAAGTTTTTATTTTACTTGGCATAAAAATTCTCCTAGTTAGGGTCTGCTGAAAAAGTTTTTCCTAGGGGCAGGGTGTAACCCCCCCAACCCCCCCGACATCGGGGGGGCAGGTGGGGTGTGGGGTTTTACCGATTTTCATCGGGTAAATTACCTAATTTTCAGGGAAAAAGTCCCGGAATTTTACCCCCGATCACTCCCATGCCGGGGACTTTTTGATTGACAAAAAGTCTAAAAGTCTTATCCAACAAGGTTTTTAGATTTATTCAGCAGACCCTATTTAATACTGTACACTTAAAACTCAAATCTGATAACTGATAACTGATAACTGATAACAGATAACTGACCTACTCCTCGGTGGCAGCGAGAACTAAATCTTCCTCCTCCAAGGCGGGAGGACCTTCGATTTCTGCGACTACTTCCGAGACAGTGCGGCCTTCCGCTTCCGCTAGACGTTTTTCTCGGTATTTAATCGCCATTTCTTCCGCTTTTTCAAACACTAACGGGCGATTTTTCAGCATATCCCCCGGTTCGGGTTCTAATTGTTTAGTCGAGAGGGAAATGCGACCTCTTTCGGCATCGAGATCGATAATCATCACTTTCAACTCATCATTGACATTGAAAACCGTGTGGGGGGTGTCAATGTGATCGTGAGAGATTTCGGAAATATGCAGTAAACCACTGACTCCACCGATATCGATGAAAGCACCGTAGGGCTTGATTCCGCGCACGGAACCGATTACCACCTGTCCCACGGCTAAACCGTTCATCTTGCGTTCCACTAAAGCGCGACGATGACTTAAAACCAGACGGTTGCGATCCTCATCCACTTCTAAAAACTTTAAGGGCAATTCCTGACCAACTAAATCCTCTTTCGCCTCTCTGGTGCTAATGTGAGAACCGGGGATAAAGCCGCGGAGACCTTCAATCCTGACTAATGCCCCACCACGGTTAGTGGCAAAAACATTGGATCGCACGGTAGCATCTTCTTTTTGCAATTGACGCACCCGTTCCCAAGCGCGCATATATTCAATGCGACGGATCGACAGGGTTAGCTGTCCATCTTCATTCTCGTCGGTAAGGATGAAAAATTCCCTGGTTTCGTTAGGTTGTAAAACTTCTTCGGGATTATCGACGCGGTTGATCGACATCTCCTGCACGGGGATAAAAGCGGCGGTTTTAGCACCGATATCGATGAGCGCTCCCCGGGGTTCCATGCTGAAAACAGTCCCGGCGACAACATCTCCCGGACTGAAATGATAATCGTATTTGTCTAGAAGGGCGGCAAAATCTTCATGGGTAAAGCCTATGTTTTTGTTTGCGGTTTTTTGGGTGGTCATGTACGTTGTTTGGGCCTCGGAATTTCCGTAGGTTTTTCCTCCTATGTGATGTACAGTTTCTAAATAAAGGAGATGCCTCCCAATTTAGTTCCTAGGCAGGGCCTAGGGGATGAACTGCCGCATCCGGCTTTCTTGCAGGCAATCCGCCTCAAGAATGACTCTTAAGAATCTAACCAGAGCTTGGGCTTTAAATAGCACAAGGGATCCTAATTATAACTGAATCGGGAACTATTTAGGGTTTGCTGAATAAATCTAAAAACATTGTTCGATAAGACTTTTAGACCTTTTTGAAATCCAAAAGTACCGGACATTGGAGGGATCGGGGGGAAAATTCCTGGACTTTTTACCTGAAAATGGGTAAAACCCTGCACCCTACACCCTACACCCTACACCCTACACCCTGCCCCCAGGAAAAACCTTTTGCCGCAAACCCTAAATAGATTCTGCTTGCTGCTGGAAAAGCGTCCATCCATAGCTTAAGGATAGGGCCAAGACAGCCAGGGGAAGACTTTCCTTGATCATAAACACACCCAAACCGATCAACACACAGGGGACAAAGTGGCTACCGTGACTGGTAATTAAATTAGCGATCGCTGGTAATTGGGTTAACTGATGAGCAGTAAAACACCAAACACCCACCAAGATCAGAAAAACGCTGACGATAGTAACTAAATTTGGCCAGGTATTACTAGCAAACAGCGGCAGATAAATGCCGATATTATCGCTGCCATTGGCGATGGTAATTGCCGCCACAGCGCAGGTTTGAGGGGAAAACCAGGCCAGCAAAGGAGAAGACGGTGCTGATTCTACAGCCATCTCCAGAGGATTATCCGTCTCGGTTTCCTCTCGCTGCCAGAGACTCCGAATCCCGAAAATCACGGGTAACAGACCGAGAAAACGAATCCACTGAGCCGGAATTAAGAAACTCCCGAAAAAGCCGGTTAAACTCGCCAAAATCAGCAGGATAAAGCCTAAATACTGACCGATAACGATATGACGACGGCGAAAAAGTTTATTGACTTGGGTAAAAAGAATCGTCAAAATCAGGATGTCATCGAGATTGGTGGCAATAAAGGCCGCTATTGCTGTGGATATGGCAGTAATCATGGTAGTCATAGGATTTTTTTCTTAATCGGGTCTTCTGATCTCGATCGCCCTACTTCCACTCTAGAAAGAGCTATTAATAAAATCAAATATTCTTTCTTGTTGATTTAATAAATTAAAATGATGGAAAGACGAATAAAGAGGAAAACCCCTTGCCATGGCCAGAATGACCCTAGATCAACTGGAAATCTTTCTAGCGACTGCGGAACATCTCCACTTCACCAAAGCAGCAGAAGCTTTATATATCACCCAACCGGCTGTCAGTGCCGCCATTGCCTCCCTAGAAAATGAATACGGGGTGAAATTATTCCATCGCGTCGGTCGTCATATCGAGATCACGGAAACAGGACGTTTACTGCAATTAGAAGCGCAACGCATTCTCACCCAGGTAACTTTGACAGAAAGGGGACTGGCGGAATTTAACGACTTGCAACGGGGAGAACTACAATTAGGGTCGAGTTTGACTATTGGTAACTATTGGCTGCCGGCAAAAATTAGCGATTTTCAGGAGCGCTATCCGGCAATTAAGATCAACTGCACCCTAGCTAATACGGAAGAAATCTGTCTGGGTACGGCTAACGGACGTTTTGACCTAGCATTAATCGAGGGAGAAGTCAAAAGTGATTTAACAAATTGTTTAGAACAGGAGATCGTCGGCAGCGATCGCTTATTAATTATTGTCGGACGTTCTCATCCCTGGTATAAAAGAGAAGCGATCGAATTACCCGAATTAGTGGAAACCCCTTGGGTAATGCGAGAATCGGGATCGGGAACTCAACAAAGATTCGAGGAAGCGCTACGGAATTGGGGTATCGATTTACGCACATTAAAGGTGACTTTGCTGTTAAATACCGGAGAAATGGTGAAGGCAATCATCGAGAATAGTTCGGCAGCTGCCGGTATTTCTGAATTGATGGTTCAAAAGGAATTACAATTAGGCACATTGCGATCGATTCGAGTCATCGATACTTCTGGTTTATCCCCTCGCTATCTCGAATTTATGCGCCCTTTTTTAAAAATAAAACACCGTCAGCGCTTTCAACCCCGCATCTGTCAAGTTTTCGAGCAGATGTTGTAATCTGATAGAAGTCACCGAAAATTAACTGGAGAGAAAATAAAGCTATGTAGGGGAAATTATTTTTGGCAAAAGAGATGGGGAACGAGGTAATATAAATCTCTCCTTTTAACTCTCAAAAATTGTCATCTATAATATTTTTAGCCGACAAGTTCTTGGGCTTTCTGAGAAAGAACCTCATCCATCCAAGCATTGATACTTTTACCTTTTTTAGTTGCTGCTAAATAG
>NZ_JASJFE010000468.1:0-3756 GCF_030067735.1 Microcystis sp. M53598_WE2
CACCCCACACCCTGCCACCACCGAAAAGCTTTTTGCCGCAAACCCTACTTATCAGTTATCATTCATCATTTAGATCATAAAATATCTTTTCTTTTTTGCCACCAATAGGTAAGGATAAAATAAATAAGGGAATGAAGAATTAATACTCCCCAATTCAATAACAAATTATTGATAGATAATTGATAAACTTGATTGGTATCCTCAAAGGGTAAAGGGAAATTAAAAGTATTTTGTTCTTTCGCTTCTGCAATCATAGCTTCCACCTCTACTAATACCCCATAGGCACCAATCGACCAGCGACTAATCATCAACCATGATAGATATTTTCCCAGACCTTCTAAGTTAAATAATACCCCAGCAAAGATAATCTGAGGAATTAAAATTAAAGGTAATGCGCTATTTGCTTGAGTGATATTACTAACGCCAGCAGAAATTAATAAACCGAGATTAATTGCCGCAAATATAGTTAAAAATGTGGTAATAAAACAGCCAATTAACCAGGTCATTAATTCTGGTTGCGGGTCAGTAAATCCCCAAAATATCACGCAGGTAATTACAATTGTTTGCAGAAAAGCTAAGGCTGCTAAAACCAGAATTTTCGAGAATAAATAGGGTAATAATCCCAGATTAACTAATCTTTCTCGCTGATAAATTGCTGATTCTTTGACAATTTCCTGTAGGGAACAGGCAAAACCTACCCACAGTTGCGCGCAGGTAAAAACAAAGAGAGTTTTTAAGGCTAAAGGTGCGGATTGGATAGCATCTTCAAACCTGGGATTATCTCCCAAAAATAAAGGATCTTTGTCCCCTAAAACCATGGCCATTAAAAAAATTCCGATCGGGGCGGTTAATAGGTATAAAATTAAACTAAATTGATCGCGGATAATTAACTGGCTATACCGTTGACATAAGACCTGTAGTTGTTGCCAAAAAGATTGTTGAACCTGTTGCGGTTTACTATTATTTTGCTGAAATATTTTACCAATTCTTGCTTCAATATTATTTTTGTAGTAGTCGGATTGTTGGAAACGTTGACATTCTTGATCAACTTTTTCGCTAGTTTCCAGATGAATATAAATATCGGCAAAATCCCCCTGAGGTAAAGAGAAAAAATTTAAGGCCTCCCCCGGAGAACCAAAATAACATAAATTGCCCCCTTGACCGAGAAAAACTAATTGATCGCAGAGATTGATATTATTAGTAGCATGGGTAACTAGGAGAATTGTTCTGCCTTCTTTGGCCAATTTTGCCAGCAATTCCATCATCTTTTTATCTAAACCGGGGTCTAATCCCGAAGTGGGTTCATCTAAAAAGAATAATTTGGGATTGGCTAATAATTCTACCGCAATACTCACCCTTTTTAACTGACCACCGCTTAAGTCTCTGACTAAAGTATTTCTTCTTTCTAATAATTCCACCTGCTGTAGGGTTTTCTCGATCACTTCTTGGCAATTAAGATCCGGAGGTAGCCTTAATTTAGAAGCATAATATAACACTTCTCCCACGGTTAAATCCCTGTGAACTATATCGTATTGGGGAACATAACCGATTTGGGTGCGATAGATATTAAAATTCTGGCGGAGGTCTTCCCCATTCAGATAAACAGTTCCCGAGGTGGTGGGTTCAATTCCCAATAAAGTCTTTAATAAAGTCGATTTTCCCGCACCACTTCCCCCAACAATCGCCACTAATTGACTCGGTTCGATCGGTAAGGAGATATGATTGAGAATTATCAAAGCTTGTTTCTTTTTATCCCGCACCATCCTGACGATATTTTCGGCATCCAGACGGATATTATCCCCCGTATCTAATAAAACTAAGTCATCTCCCTGCAACCGAAAACTATAGGGTCCGATTCTCACCGTACAACCATTGGTTAAAATGGCACTACCCGATACTTTTTCTCCGTCGATAAAGACTCCATTGGTGCTTTTGTCGTAGAGAATATAACGATTCTGGTTATCGCTATCGATAATCGCGTGTTGTCGGGAAATTGTCGGCGCGTCTAAAACCACAGTCGCGGTATTATCTCGTCCTAAAACTACACTGCGATTGCCTAGGGAAACCGATTTAAAAGCTAAAGGTGGGCTTTTTACTGGTTGGTTAGGATGATAATAGGTGATCTTGACCGAATTTTTGACATCTTGACCGATATTAATCTCATCCCCATTTCGTAAAAGATAGCCCTCTTTGGGAGTAATCACGCGATTGTTGATAAAAAGTTGATTGGAACTAGGATTAGTCCCGTCTCCATCGTAGATATAGTAATCATCTCCCTGACGACGAAAACAAGCTTGTACTCGACTCACCACCGTCCAGTGTTGGGGAACAACTAAATCCACCTGTTGACCATCCCGACCCAATTTATAATTAGGACGACTCAGATTAATAGAAGGGAGAAATTCTCCCTGATTGTTAAGAATAATGTAGGGTTCTTGACTAATAACCGTTTTAATGTTGGGAGAATTGGTCATAAAAAGTTGATCGGTAGATGGCGTTCGCGGGGGACAGTAAGAAGCTAAGATAGAATTGATGTCTCGATCGCTACTGTTAACCTCAGAGTCTGGAACGAACTCTAGAGATCATGTTAGTAAAACTTCTTAGGATCGATCGAGCTTGTCTAAATTCCTATTCCTAAGACCTATCCACAGGTTATCGTGCTGTTAGACGATGGTTACAACTCCTATTTCTCCTACCGCCAAGGTTTCTAAAGTCGAAGGTATCAAAGAACGCAGTAATTATCTACGAGAACCTTTGGCCAGTGAACTCCTCGAAGATACAACCCATTTTACCGATGCGGCGGTGCAGATCCTCAAGTTTCACGGTTCCTATCAACAGGATAATCGCGACAATAGAGCCAAAGGTCAAGAAAAAGACTATCAAATGATGTTGCGTACCCGCAGTCCGGGGGGTTTTATTCCCGCGCAACTATATCTTACCCTCGATAGTTTGTCCGATCGCTACGGTAACGGCACTTTACGGGTGACAACCCGCCAAGGCTTCCAATTGCACGGCATTTTAAAGAAAAATCTCAAAGCCACCCTCGGGGAAATTATCCGCAGTATGGGATCCACTTTAGCGGCCTGTGGTGATGTTAACCGCAATGTCACCGCACCGCCAGCCCCCTACAAAAATCGCCCCGAATACGGCTATGCTTGGGAATATGCCAATAATATCGCCGATTTGCTCACTCCCCAAACTGGAGCCTACTACGAAATTTGGCTCGATGGCGAAAAAGTTATCAGTGCAGAAGAAGCGCCGGAAGTCAAGACCGCGAGACAAAAAGATACAAATGGGATTAACAAAAACGATCCCATCGAACCGATCTACGGTCAACATTATATGCCCCGTAAGTTCAAGATCGGTGTCGCCGTGCCGGGAGACAACTCCATCGATATCTACACCAATGACCTCGGTTTGGTGGTGATTACCGACGCAAACGGTCAATTACAGGGTTTTAACATCCTTGCCGGGGGTGGACTGGGAAGGACCCACAATAAGGAAGAAACTTTCCCCAGAATGGCCGATGCGATCGGTTATGTGGACAAAGAAAATGTGTACGATCTGGTAAAAGCGATCGTGGCAACCCAAAGGGATTACGGAGATCGCGGCGATCGTCGTCATGCGAGAATGAAATATATCCTCGAAGAATGGGGAGTAGAAAAATTCCGCAGCACTGTTGAGGGTTATTTCGGTCAAAAAATTGCCCCCTACCAACCCCTCCCCGATTGGAAATATCAAGACTTTTTGGGATGG
>NZ_JASJFE010000322.1:0-8919 GCF_030067735.1 Microcystis sp. M53598_WE2
AACCGACCCAAACGCCTTGGGAGAGTCCGGCCTCTGGATTTTCAGTGGAGACATTGAGAATCTAAGCTGTCTCGTTGAACAAGGAATTTCCGATAGTGATCTGGAAAGAATCCCCCGTCACAGCGTAGCTTGACGGTGGGAGTATGTCAAAATCAAAAAACTAACCGCAGCAGCAAGACAAGAAAGCGCAATGATTCCTACCGTTATTGAAACCACAGGCCGGGGCGAACGCGCCTTCGATATCTACTCCCGACTACTCCGGGAAAGAATCGTCTTTTTGGGACAAGAAGTAACCAGCGACCTAGCTAACCTAATCGTCGCCCAATTACTCTTTCTAGAAGCAGAAGACCCCGAAAAAGATATTTACTTGTATATCAACTCCCCCGGTGGTTCCGTTTCGGCCGGATTAGGGATTTTTGACACCATGAATCAAATCCGTCCCGATGTCAGCACCATTTGTATTGGTTTAGCTGCCAGTATGGGGGCTTTTCTCCTCAGTGCCGGCAAACCGGGCAAAAGAATGAGCCTACCCAACTCGCGGATCATGATTCACCAACCCCTCGGCGGCGCCCAAGGTCAGGCCACCGATATCGAAATTCAGGCCAAAGAAATTCTCTATCTCAAACAATTACTCAATGAACACCTAGCTAGTCATACGGGTAAACCTCTCGACCTCATCGCCGAGGATACGGAAAGGGATTTCTTTATGTCCGCCGAAGAAGCCCTAGACTATGGTTTAATCGATCAGGTGATCGATCGCAGTCCTTCCGCTTCTAACCCCCCCAGTAAATAGTTATGATTGGGTAGGCTCTGTCTACCCAGATTTTTGTAAATATTTAGTAAGCGGAAATTAATCATCGATCGTCGTTATTAATATTAAATAACAATGAAAAGTTCTAGCGGATTGGGTTAAGATCGAGACGTAACCCGAAGAAAATTGCAACAGGAATCGGTAGAAACCCCCCGGTGGGTTATAAAAGGAAATTTTTTTACTGGCAATCCCTATGAACTATCATCCACCCTCACAGCCCCTGCCCGCCCCCTGTATTATTGATTCTGGCGTGGTCATCGCTAAAGAAGATATGCGTCGTCTCCTCGATGATCTCGGACGAGTTCGCTACATCCATAGTCTCGAAGGAGTGATTCAGAGTGAAGGGGAGGGATGGATAGTGGAAGTTTTCGCCGATTATCAGCAAAGCACCCTAGTTGCTAACTACAGTCTTTATCTCAATACCTATAGCTTCGATTGTCTGCGTTTAACCCGCTCTCCCGACGGTGAAACCTATTTTGATCTGATCCAAGACAATCGGCAATTACGGCTAATTCCCCTGAGTAATCCACTCCAAGACCCCGATATGAAAGCCCGTCTCAATGCCGATACCCTCGAAGCCATGGTTACTCAGGTACTTTCTGCTAAGTGGGATGTGCAGTTTGAAGACGAAGACGACAACGATTGCCCCTTTTAGGCAGCGAGCAAAAATACTGGTTACTGATAACTGATAACTGGTTACTGATAACTGATAACTGATAACTGATAACTGAAACAGTGGGATTTTCCTTTGAATTAATCGCCCGGTGTCCCCAAACTGGTGCGCGGGTTGGGGTTTGGCATACTCCCCACGGACCGGTAGAAACACCCCGTTTTATGCCCGTGGGAACTTTGGCCACGGTGAAAGGTTTGACCCCCGCTCAAATCGCCAGCACGGGGGCGCAAATGATTCTCGCTAATACCTATCACCTGCATCTGCAGCCTGGAGAAAGTATTATCGAGAAAGCGGGAGGTTTACACGAGTTTATGGCGTGGAATCAGCCAATATTAACAGATTCTGGTGGATTTCAGGTATTTAGCCTCAGTCAACTGCGGCAAATTAAAGAATCGGGAGTCACCTTTCGATCGCCCCGGGACGGTAGAATAATCGAAATTACGCCAGAAAAATCGATTCAGATTCAAAATGCCCTCGGTGCTGATGTGATTATGGCCTTCGATGAATGTCCCCCCACGGGAGTCAGTCATGAGACCATGAAAGCATCCATAGAACGCACCTATCGCTGGTTAGAGCGCTGTCTGAGGGCCCATCAACGACCCCAACAACAGGCTTTATTCGCCATAGTGCAGGGGGGAATCTATGAGGATTTACGGGCAGCGGCGGCGGAATCTTTAGTAAAACTCGATTTACCCGGTTATGCTATCGGTGGCGTGAGTGTGGGGGAAGAAACGAGCCTAATTCATCGCATTGTCCAGATAACTGCCCCTTTACTCCCCGAAAATAAACCCCGTTACCTGATGGGAGTGGGAACCTATCGAGAAATGGCCAAGGCGATCGCTAGTGGCATAGATCTGTTTGATTGCGTCATTCCCACCCGTTTTGGTCGCCATGGCACGGCTTTAGTGCGGGGAGAGCGTTGGAACCTCAAAAATGCCCGTTTTAAGGAGGATTTCGCCCCTTTAGACGAGACTTGTCCCTGCTACACCTGTCAACACTTTAGCCGTGCCTATCTGAATCATTTAATTAAATCGGGGGAAATGTTGGGTTATATTCTCTTATCTCTGCACAATATCGCCGAATTAATCAGATTTACCCGTGAAATTCGTCAATCTATCCTAGGGGGGACTTTTGCCCAAGATTTTGCCCCTTGGCTTGAGGATGCCTTAGATGTTACCCCAACGTGATAAAATTTCAGGAAACGTTTGAAAATTTTCTTGTCAAGGTAGATAGAGAGATGGAAACTGCACTTTTGTTGGCCAAATTGCCGGAAGCATACCAAATTTTCGACCCCTTAGTCGATGTCTTGCCCCTGATTCCCCTATTTTTCCTCTTGCTGGCCTTTGTTTGGCAAGCATCCGTCGGTTTTAAATAAATCGACCCTCAATTATCAGTTATCAGTGAGCAGTTATCAGTTATCAGTTATCAGTTAGGTAAATGTATTTTTAACCTCAATATTCTCACAGAATTTTTCTAGTATCTCCTGATACCAAATCCAGTTATTAAAGACTGATTATTTATTCCTCCTGTTGCCTTTTGCCTGTTGCCTATCCTCATAAGTAGCCTGTACTCAACGAAGTTAGTATGACTATACTAACTGTCGCATTGCTTGCCACAACTGCTCGTATTCTTGCTCAGTTTCTGGCGATAAAGGGTTTAAAAAATCGCTTTTTTTGATCGCTTCTGGATTAACAAGTAAAGGATTATTTCTAATATCTGGGGAAATTTGGTCGGGATTTTGAGTGAGAATTAGGGGTGATAATCCGGAGGTAAATAAAGAAATTTTAGTGGCGGATTCTGGTTGCCAACAAAAATCAATCCATTGCTCGACAAGAGAATTAGGAGTAGTTAAAACCGGTTTTACCCACACATCTGACCAGAGAGAAGTCCCAGATTTGGGGACAACAACTTTAATTTTCTTATAGCGATCACTCACTGGTAAAATATCATTAGACCAACCCACAGACAGCCAGACATCACCGAGTATCAGGGGTTGTAAATAATATTGAGAACTATAAAATTTTACCTGTTTTTGTAAAGCGAATAGCTGGTCTTTTAGTGCCGTAACTTGCTTTAAATCACTGTAATTATAAGAATAACCCAATTTTTTTAGGGTTAAACCGATGACTTCGCGACGATTATCAATTAGGGCAATTTTACCGGTTAATTCCGGTCGCCATAGATCAGACCAATCCTGTGGTCGCCAGTCAAATTGAGCGAATTTTTCCTCATTATAGGCAATTACTGTCATTCCCCAACGGTAGGGCGCACCCCAGACTTTACCCTCTGTTTGCGGTTGTCCTTGGGCATTGCGAGTCATGTTTTCTTGCCAACGGGGGGGCAGTTTTGACCAATTAGAGAGTTGAGAAGTATCTAGGGGTTGAATTAAGCCGTTGGTAATCGCTTTTCCTAGCCAAGCATCCCCTAGGGTGACTAAATTACCGATCGCTGTGTTTTGTTCCCTAAAAGGAATAGAATTCGAAAATTGTGAGGCTGGTTGCTCCTGATTTTTTAACCATTTTTCCAACAATTTTAATAGCTCTTTCAGCTGCCTTTCCGACTGAAAATTGACTTTTTTTCCGGCAATAGTTTTCCGAAAATCTGTTAGTAATCGTGGCGGAATCGAACCAGATAGGAGAAAAATGCTCGGCTCGCCGCTTCCAGAAGCGCAGCCACTTAAACCTCCCGCTAAGGCGATTGTACCTAATCCTTGCAAAAAAGAACGTCTGTTTAACATATCGCCCGCCGATTTTCAACTTCAACAGTAATAATTGCCAGTTTCTAGCCTTGGATTATTATAGGACGATTTTTAACAGAATGTAAACTAGGGAGTTTTGCCGCTACCGATTTCAGCTATAGATCAGCTTTGTTGTTAACTTTTATGGTAGAAAATTCTGATTTTGTCCTAGTTAAAGCTAGGATAGAAGCAGTAAGCTAAGGGGCGAGGGTATAAGACCATGTCCAACAATCATGATCGAGATTTCCATTATTCTTGTCGTTGTGGACAAGCCAATTTTCAGTCGGTAAAACATCAATCGGGTATTTTATTAATCGGGGGAGCGGAAGGAGGTAAATTAGGAGAAGATCAAGCGACCACATGGTTATTGAATCGGGCTAAAGGCGGTAATTACTTAGTGTTGCGCTTTGGCAATCTTGGCGGTCAAGCTGATTGGATTTGCGACAATTACCGCTCCCTGATCGGCTCGGCGGCGGAACTATCAATTGATAGTCGTGAAGCGGCGAATCATCCTGATGTTATCGAATATATTAGTAATGCCGATATTCTTTTTTTTGCCGGTGGTGATCAAAATCAGTACGAGGATTTGTGGGAAAGCACAAAGGTGGAAACAGCGATCAATTATCTGATCAATGAGAAAAAAGTTCCCGTGGCGGGAACCAGCGCAGGAATGGCTATTCTGGGTGATTTTTACTATGCGCCCACTCACGAAGGGGTACTGAGTTCGGAAATATTAAATAATCCCTTTCACTTCAACACTAAAGACTTCTATCGGAGTGATTTTATTCGGGTTCCTTTTCTCAAAAAAGTGGTGACAGATACCCATTTGGATCGACTCAATCAAGATCATCCCGAAACAAGATATGGTCGCCTTTTTGGTTTTTTAGCCCGCAATGTACACGATAATCACAATCAACTGCCCGCCTACGCTATCGGTTTAGAAGAAGGTGCTTTTCTGGCGATTGATGAGCATGGTATCGCCAAAGTCTACGGCAACGGCACCGATAAGGGACAAGATGCCTATTTTCTGCAAACTAACGGGACTCTACCCGAACAGATGGAGCCGGATCGGCCTTTAATCTGGAATAATAACGGTCAAGCGGTGAAAGTCTACCGCATCGCGGGAACTCCCTCCGGCAGCGGTGAATTTGACCTCAAGGATTGGTCTAGTGCTGCTGGCGGTCGCTGGGAATATTGGTACACTAAAGGGGGAATAGCTGGGTTTAAGCGGGTTCCGGTAGCCTGAAGGTCATTTTTGTCAAAAAAGTGATTTCTATGGGTTTTAGGATAAATTTTGAGGCAATACGGAGAATTTTTTCAGCTATGACCCCTGAATTAATCACTTTCGGTCGGTATCTCGCGGGTGAATTTGAAAATCAACGGCAAGCGCAAGCGGAACCGGTGTGGTACGTTCACCTGCGTTTATGGTTGCGTCCGTTGCCTTTATTTCGGGAAGACAGCATCGCGCTTTTTGCCGAACAGGCGAGTATAATCAATTTAGACCAACCCTACCGACCGCGACTGTGGCGATTAATGCGCTCGGAATCGGCAGGGTTAGAGGTTAGGCATTATATGTTTAATGACCTGAAATCCGTGCAAGGTGCGGGCAAAAATCCCGATATTTTGCGAAAAATTAGCTTAGAAGACCTAACTTTCCTGCCTACCTGCACTTTATCGGTCAAAGTCAATACTCTCGCTGATAATCAATACCAGTTTATCGCCCAACCGCAACCGGAACAGCGCTGTCAATTCACCTATGAGGGTACAACCTATCAGGTGGCTTTAGGTTTCGAGGTGACGAGTGATAGCCTAAAAACCTACGATAAAGGCCTAGATCCCGGCACTGGTAAGGGAATTTGGGGCGCTCTGCTCGGTCCCTATCAATACGAGAAAAAACGGGATTTTTCGGCAGAATTGGATGTGTGAGGAAGATTGCATCACATTAGGTCAAAATGACGGCAGATGACACCGCAAAGAGCCGCTAAAGCGGTAATTCCTAAAGCTGTACCGATGTCTTGTCCTTGATTGACAGCAAAAGAAGTGACGATTCCCGCACCTAAACCGGCTGTGATTGCCGCTCCGAGAAAATCTTTATCCGAGTTTTTATACATAGAGATAAGGCCAAATTTCGACAAAATCGTGTTTTTTACCTTATCATCCTCTTTTGAGCAACTAATCACCCGGGGGCGGAATTGCAATTAAGCTTTAGATTTAGCCACGTTTCTTAACATTAGACCTCCGGCAAAAATCAAAAATCTTCCGTTAGGTGAGGAGACTCTGAGATAGGAGACGGTCGCCAGGAGGAGAAAAAAGACAATAGACAACTATGCCATTCATAAAACCTAAGATTATGTCAAATTTATCTATTTTTTGGGTATTTTGACCCGATAGCGGCTCGAGAACTTACTTTTGCAGGAGGTCTATTAAGTTGGGTCAGATAGATAGAGGGTAAAATCGATGAAATTAGCTAAAATCTCTTTTTCTGGCTTTTTAACGCTGATTATCTCCCTTTTGCTAATACTGAGTTTTGTTAATGCCAGCAAGGCACAATCGGATACGGCGGTAAGATCGGAGTTAATTAGTCTCCGCAATCGAGTCGAGCGCCTTGAAAGTCAGATTCGAGGAATATCCATCCGCGGGGAAAATGCCGCTCCGATTCCCCAACGGCGATCGGGAACGGGTATAGTAAATGGGGAAGTAGTCGGGGAAAGTGACCCACTGTTCCAGCGTTTAGCCACTTTAGTAATTGAACTAAAGGAAGATTTAAAAAAGCTAGAGCAACGGGTGCAAATCTTAGAAAAAGAAACCGTTAGCCAGAAATCGTAGTCAATTGATGCTATAACGATCGAAAGTTAAATTAATCTCAACTATGCAGTTAATTGATTATGTAATTATCCTGCTTTATCTGGCAGCAACCCTAATAATCGGGATTATAGCCGAGAAAAAAGCTTCTCAAGGTCTAGAATCCTACTTTTTAGGTAATCGCAATTTGCCCTGGTGGATGTTAGGGGTGTCGGGAATGGCGGCTAACACCGATTTAGCGGGAACTATGGTCATTTCTGCCCTAATTTACGCCGTCGGCCCCAAAGGATTATTTATCGAAATCCGCGGCGGTGTTGTCCTAATTATGGCCTTTCTCATGGCTTTTATGGGCAAATGGAATCGCCGCGCCCAAGTTATGACCATGGCGGAATGGATGCAATTTCGCTTTGGAACTGGAAAACAGGGGAATTTTGCCCGAATTATTAGCGCCGTCGCCACTCTCTTATTCTCTATCGGTGCGATGAGTTATTTCTCCGTTGCGGGGGGGAAATTTTTAGGGCAGTTTCTGGGTATGGATGATCGTCTTGCTTCGGTGATATTAATTCTTTTAACGTTAATTTATACAGTCGCCAGTGGTTTTTATGGTGGGGTAATTACCGATTTATTTCAAGGATTTCTGATTTTTGTGGCGGTAATTTATGTATCGGCAGTGGCCTTTTTTACCGTTAATCTTCCCGATAGTTTCACGGTAGCAATTCCGGGGGCAGCGGAGCCAAAAACTTGGAATTTAAGCGACTGGGCTAGTATTTTTCCTTCGATGACTTTGGATTTACCCGGAGATTATGCCATCTTTAATTTGTTTGGTGGGGTGATTTTCTTTTATTTAGTTAAAACCATCATCGAAGGTTGCAGCGGCAGCGGTGGTTATATGTTACAACGATACCTAGCCGCCAAAAGCGATCGAGATGCCGGTTTATTATCTTTATTCTGGATTGTTCTGCTTTCTTTCCGTTGGCCTCTAGTCACAGCTTTTGCTGTTTTAGGCATTCACTACGGTTTAACCGAAGGCACGATTACAGATCCAGAAAGAATTCTGGCCACGGTCATTACTCAATACATTCCCGTGGGGATGAAAGGGTTATTAATTGCTGCTTTTTTAGCGGCAGCTATGTCCACTTTTAATGCGGTTATTAACGCTAGTGCTGCCTATTGGGTAAAAGATATCTATCAAGCTTTTTTGAAACCGAATGCGGGAGAACAGGAGTTAGTTTTTCAAGGTCGTTTGGCCTCGGTTTTTGTGGTAGTAATTGGCTTAGTTTTGAGTTTTAATATCCAAAATGTCAATGATATTTGGGGTTGGTTAACCACGGGATTAGGGGTGGGATTAGCAGTTCCTCTCCTATTACGTTGGTATTGGTGGCGCTTTAATGGTTATGGTTTTGCTGTGGGAACTTTAGCGGGAATGATTGCGGCTATTGCCTCACAAGTGATAATTTTACCTTTCTTTCGTCACAGTCAATATCAGGAATATATCCTCTTTCTTGTGCCGAGTTTGTTCGCTTTAGCTGGCTGTATTATCGCTACTTTGTTAACTCCTCCCACCGATAGTTTAGTTATGGAAAATTTCTATAATGTTACCCGACCTTTTGGCTTTTGGGGAGAAGTCCGTCACAGCGTTAAACCTAATCTACAGGCAAAAATTAAAGCGGAAAATCAACGGGATATCATCGCCGCTTTTCTCACCGTTCCTTGGCAATTAGTCCTGTTTATGATGGGGATTGTTTTAATCATCAAGCAGTGGCAAAGTTTGAAGATTTTGGCTTTGGTTTTTCTTTTGCTTTCCATCGGTCTCTATTTTACTTGGTATCGACACTTATCTAAGGAAATTACCGTCACTAAAGACCGAGATTTAGGTTAGGCAGTTATCAGTTATCA
>NZ_JASJFE010000128.1:0-4129 GCF_030067735.1 Microcystis sp. M53598_WE2
ACCACACCAATCATCAACCAGGTGGCGACGTGGAGAAACATGGTGATAGCGAACAACAAAGCTAGGGAAGCAATGGGGAAGATTTGACGGGTAGGACGACCGAAATAGAGAAAAAGAACTGTTAAAACGGTGGTTACTAAGTTAGCGGGTACTAAAAAGGCACAAATCGAGACGCAATAGTTGCGGGAAAATTCAGCGAGGGTATTAAAATCTATCATTAATATTACTTTACAATTGCCTGAGTCTTAGTACTCTCGATTGTAGCGGAAAATTTACATGATCGGCATGAAGGTGACTAAAGGCTGTGGTGCAATAGATTTTCGAGAGGGAGCTAAAACGAGGATCGGGGTATAGGTCATCCAGCTATAATGAAATCTGGGAAAATGACACCGCCGCATCCCGAAAACTCTCACCCCTTGCTAGGTATAATCGATCGCAGGAAGAATTTTATGAGTAAATTTGTCTTTGTCACTGGGGGAGTCGTCTCCAGTATTGGGAAAGGAATTGTCGCTGCTAGTTTGGGAAGATTGTTAAAAAGTCGGGATTATTCCGTCTCAATTCTGAAATTAGACCCCTATATCAACGTGGATCCGGGTACGATGAGTCCTTTTCAACACGGAGAGGTATTTGTCACCGATGATGGGGCCGAAACCGACCTCGACCTTGGCCACTACGAACGTTTTACCGATACGGAACTCTCCCGTCTCAATAGCGTGACTACTGGCTCGATTTATCAAGCGGTATTGAATAAAGAGCGCCGTGGTGCTTATATGGGGGGAACCGTGCAGGTAATTCCCCATGTTACCAACGAAATCAAGGAAAGGATTCTCCGGGTGGCCAAAGATACCAACCCCGATATTGTCATTACAGAAATTGGTGGTACGGTGGGAGATATCGAATCTTTGCCTTTTTTAGAAGCAATTAGGCAATTTAGGAAGGATGTGGGACGAAATAACGTAGTTTATATGCACGTTACCCTAATTCCTTGGATTCCGGCCGCTAAGGAGATGAAAACTAAACCGACGCAACACTCGGTTAAGGAATTAAGATCGATCGGGATTCAACCGGATGTGTTAGTCTGTCGTTGTCATCTACCCCTACAACCGGGGTTAAAAGAAAAACTCTCAGCTTTCTGTGATGTGCCGGTGGAATCGGTGATTACTGCTCAGGATGCCAGCAGTATCTACGAAGTTCCTCTCAATCTGGAAAAAGAGGGATTAGCGCAACAAACCCTAGAATTATTAAACCTGGGTCCCCGATACCCCCATCTGGAGGAGTGGGAAAATCTCATCCGACAGATGCAATCCCCTAGTCAAAAATTAGAGATAGCTATCGTCGGTAAGTATGTGCAGTTGGGGGATGCTTATCTCTCGGTGGTGGAGGCCCTCAAACACGCTGCTATTGCCCTTAATAGCGAGATAGAATTGCGTTGGGTAAGTGCCGAAGATGTGGATAACGATTCGGCCGAAGCTCATTTAAGCGGTGTTGACGGTATTGTTGTACCCGGTGGTTTTGGTATTAGGGGTGTGGATGGCAAAATTAAGGCGATCGAGTATGCTAGGGTCAATAATATTCCTTTCTTGGGTCTCTGTTTAGGGATGCAGTGTTCGATTATCGAATGGGGTCGCAATGTGGCCCGATTAGAAAGGGCCAATAGTTCCGAATTTGAAGAGGATACACCGAATCCAGTGATTAATTTACTGCCAGAACAGGCAGATGTGGTGGATTTAGGGGGAACAATGCGCTTAGGTCTCTATCCCTGCCGTTTAAATCCCGATAGTCTGGCTTTCTCCCTCTACGGTCAAGAGGTTATCTATGAGCGCCATCGTCACCGTTACGAGTTCAATAATGCCTATCGTAGTCTCTTTTTCGAGACTGGTTATCTGGTGAGTGGCACTTCTCCCGATGGTCGTTTGGTGGAAATTATCGAACTACCAAAACATCCTTTCTTTATTGCTACCCAATTTCACCCCGAATTTCGCTCTCGTCCCAATAAAGCTCATCCTCTCTTTTCTGGTTTCATGAAAGCGGCCCTCAAGGGTAGAGAGGAAAAGTTCTCCCTTATTAGTCAGCATTCGGCTATTAGTTAGGGTTTGCTGGTTCTATTGGCTCAAAATCTGTTTTTTTGGGGGGAACCCCCCGAAAATTTCTCATCTTAACCCCAGTTTGTCCTAGGGTTTCCCGAATTGACGTTGATAAACTACTTCTTCCTTGCCAGATTCCAGTTTAATATCCGAGCGAGGATAGGCCACACATAACAAAGCATAGCCTTCTTTTTGCAGGTCGGGGGATAATCCCATGCCCTCACCTTGTTCAACGCTACCCTGGGAAAGTTGAGCGGCGCAGGTAGTACATACGCCCGCATTGCAAGAACTGGGTAAGTCAATCCCCGCATCGTAGGCTGCCTTTAATATAGTTTGATCTTCCCTAACTTCGATCGTTTGTGTGGTTCCTAAATGGGAAATTTCTACTTTGTAGGTTGTGGTCATAGCTAATGAATGATGCTTTTAACATCACCTATTTTATCATTCTAGATTGCGGATATAGAGGACAGGGGGGAAATCTGTACCTAATCAGGTTTTCACCAGTCCGCAGATAATTGATTGTCATGAAAGATGATAAAATCCGAAAAAGTAGTAACTTTTTCTGGCAATTTGCCCTGTAGTTAAAACGAACAAAAGAGAGAAGTAAATTCTCTCTTCTGCTCATGAAAATTATGCCAATTTTTAGATAACCGAGGGGAAGTTATTCTATTTGTAATTGGCTCTCGTGTCTTTAACCGCCGCCCAAAAAAATAGAGCTGTTAGTGGCACACTTGCCGCTAGAATTAGGCCAGTGGTGGTATTGCCTAAATCCGGTTCTCCCGAACTAATTTCAAAGACACAACCCACACCAGCGATCGCTGCAATACAGGATAATAACAATAAAACGCCGCTTTTCGGGGTCATCTTCACTCCTCGCCTCAATTAACTAATGCCTTTATTTTGTCACTTTCTCGACCGGTTTCACCGCTTGCACGGAAAAACCGTGTTTTTTTAATTCTTCATTGAGTGCCAAATCGTTATCTACTCTGTCCACGAACATGACACCATTAAGATGGTCCATTTCGTGTTGAATTACCCGCGCTAGTAAACCGTTAGCTTGCAGTTTTCGCGGTTTCCCCTGTTCATCTTTATAACTCACTTCGATCGCTTGGGGACGGATGACATCTAAAAACACATCGGGAATACTCAAACAACCCTCTTCCGCTTTGCACAATTCCCGACTATAACCGATAATTTGGGGATTAATCAGAATTAGGGGCGGATTTTCCGGTTTATCGTGTTCACAATCGATGACAATCAATTGTTTATTGACTGCCACTTGGGGAGCCGCTAAACCGATACCATTGGAACTATACATAGTTTGCAGCATTTCTTTGGCTAATTGGCGAATGCTGTCATCGACCTTAGCAATCCGCTTGGCCGGTTGACGCAAGACTCGATCGCCGAGATAATGCAGTTCTAAAGGGGGTTTTTCTAATTTGCGTTTTTCTACGGTAATAGTGGCGCTCATAAACTTAATTATCGATGGGATGCACAATTTTGATCTTAGTCACTGGCTCTGGGGGATTTCTCAGGAAAAGGGAGAAAAAAGCCGAGACTCTTCATAAAATTTTACACCGATCACAGACAGTTCGTCCATATCAGGGGGTGGGAAGTGGGGAGTGGGGAGATTTTTCAGTTATCAGTAAGCAGTAACCAGTAATCAGTGGGGGAGTGGGGAGATTTTTCAGTTATCAGTTATCAGTAACCAGTAATCAGTGGGGGAGTGGGGAGAAGGGAGAAAAAAGCTGATTGTAACTGGCTACTTATTAGTAATTGGTATTCCTAACCATTGGCTTAATTCCGCTGCTAACCATTCAATTTCGGGTTGACTCAGATAGGCTTTTGTCTGACTGCTAATAGTATATTCTTTAGTCCCCGCCCAAATAGTTAAAGCCATCGGTACATAAACTTGATCGCCATCACCATCTTTGCTATGATAACTATCAGTTTTGACCAGTTTATTAATATGTTGCCGTGCCATTTTCTTTTTGCCTGGAAGTTTCCAACCCAAAATTCGCTGAATAGCAACAATTTCTTGACTA